>DASWHH010000368.1:0-4153 GCA_036398295.1 bacterium | reverse complement strand
ATGATTTACTGCGTACCATCTTCTCCTACGCCAAGCCGCGCGAGCCGCAAAGGAAGCAACACCGCCTGCAGGAAATTATTCAAGAAGTGTCGGCCCTGCTGGATAATCGCATTCGGGCGC
Organism: bacterium; assembly: GCA_036398295.1. Taxonomy (GTDB): domain Bacteria; phylum Zhuqueibacterota; class Zhuqueibacteria; order Oceanimicrobiales; family Oceanimicrobiaceae; genus DASWHH01. Next base: position 4,033 of record DASWHH010000368.1, on the reverse strand, counting down.
AGGGAGTGGTTTTTAAAGTGTCCTACCAGACGGATTTGCCCATGTTGCTTGTTGACTTTCACCAGATCCAGCAGGTGTTTGTCAATCTGTTTTTGAATGCCCTCGATGCTATGCCCCAGGGCGGCGAACTCCAACTGCACGCCAATTCCAAAAATACCACCATTCAGCGCGTGGACCGGCGCGGCCGGCCTTTCCCGGTTCAACCAAAGAACGCCCTTTACGTCGAGGTGCAATTAAAGGACACTGGTGTCGGCATCCGCGCCGAAACGCTGCCGTCCATTTTCAATCCCTTTTTTACCACCAAACCACAGGGCGCGGGATTGGGGCTGGCAATTGTTTATCGCATTATCACTGAGCACCAGGGCGATATTCAGGTGGAGAGTGAAGTCAGTCAGGGCACAACATTCAAGTTGTTGCTGCCAACCGAAGAGTGAGGAAAGCATGTCGAAAGCAAACATTTTGATTATTGAAGATAATGAAGATTTGTGCCAGACACTGGCGGATGTCTTGAAAAAGGACGGGCAAAAGGTGCGCACGGCGTTTACCGGCGAGCACGGCCTGGCGATTTTGAAAAAAGACATAATCGATCTGGTTTTGCTCGATATCAAGCTTCCCGATCTCAACGGCATCAAAATCTTGGAATCTATCAAGGAAATTGATCCCGATATTTTGGTGATCATGATTACCGCGCTCACCGACGCCAAGCCGGCGGTGGAAGCTTTGAAAACCGGGGCCTACGATTATTTGATGAAGCCGTTTGAATTGGACGAGCTGAAACTGGTGATTGCAAAAGCCCTCGAAACCCAGCATCTTAAGCGAGAGGTTTCGCGGCTCAAGACCCAGCAAAAGGAAGTGTTCCCGGATGACGAATTGTTCGGCAACTCCAAACCCATGCGGGAGCTCAAGCGGTTGATCCAGATCGTTGCGGGGACGCCGAAAACCTCGGTGCTGATTCAGGGCGAAAGCGGCACCGGCAAAGAGCTAGTGGCTAACGCCATCCACAACTGGAGCTCACGTGCCGAAAAGCCCCTGATCAAAATCAACTGCAGCGCTATCCCGGAAAATCTCATGGAGAGCGAGCTGTTTGGGCATGAAAAGGGCGCCTTCACCGACGCGAAAAGTCTAAAGAAGGGCATGTTCGAAATGGCCAATGATGGCACCATTTTTCTCGATGAAATTTCCAGCATGCAAATGTCCCTCCAGCCGAAGCTGCTGCGGGTATTGGAGACGCAATCTTTCCGCCGGATCGGCGGCACATCGGATATCACCATCGATGTAAGAATCATCGCTGCTACTAATCGCAACCTTGAAGATTGCGTGGAGCAGCAGACTTTCCGCGAAGACCTGTATTACCGCCTGAAAGTTATGGTGTTGAACATCACACCCTTGCGGGAGCGCCTGGAGGACGTTTTACCTCTGGCCATACTGTTTATCGAGCGCAACAACAAAGAATTCGGTAAGGAGATTACCGCCATCTCGGAAGAGGCAAGAAAACGGCTGCTGAATTACCGCTGGCCCGGCAATGTGCGCGAACTGAAAAACGTCATTGAGCGGGCGGTTATCCTCTCCAGCGATAACCAACTGCAAGCCGAACACCTTTCAATCGAGCTGCAACAGGGCCATTCCAGAATTGCCCTTTCAAAAGAGTTCTCTTCTTTTTCAGGCGACGGCGAGTCGTTGGAAGAAATGGAGAAGCACCACATTTTAAATATCCTCAAGAAATACAAAGGCAACAAGTCCAAGACCGCGCGGATTCTCAACATCTCCCGTTCCACACTGCGCGAAAAAATGAAAAACTACGGCCTGAGCTGACAGGCCGGATTCCGACCACTTCCGCTTTACCCGCTAAAATGACTCGATATTCTGGCCCACCCCTCGGTTGTCCCCATTAATTTATCATCCGGCTTGCTTAAGGTTTTGATTTTTTGTGACGAATACCTCAGAAGAGGTAATAGGAGTCATGATGCTCCATAAACCACATATCCTCGCGATTTGACCGATGGCATGGCAATTGCGAGCTTGTACCAAGTTCAATTGAGGAGCATTTCATGACGGATGCAAAACGAATTTTGATTGCTGAAGACGACGAGGACATTAGCTGGGGCATTTCAAAAAGCCTGACCATGATTCGGCCCAACCTACATGTCCGCTGCGTCAACAACGGCACCGCCGCGCTGCAATTGCTGAGGGATGAAACCTTCGATCTGGTTATTTCGGATGTGCAAATGCCGGGCTGTGACGGCCTCAGTCTTACTTTGGAGATTCGCAAATCATGTCCGGCGACGAAGGTGATCTTGATTACCGCCTACGGATCTGACGAAGTGCGAAAGCTGGTGGTGGATCAGGAAGGGTGTTCATACCTTGAAAAGCCGTTCGACCTGAGCCAGTTAAGACAAGTTGTCTTACAATCGTTGGAAATAACCCCGGCAGCGCTAAACGCATCATTTCATGGCCTGGGGGCCGAAACGAGCTAGTCTGCTTATAATTGAGTCTGGCGCTGGCAACGGAATTAATTCAGCATCAGCGAAAGATTTCTTACCAGGTGGCGATATTAGGATAGGCACTGGTTGTTGCTTTTGAAGCTTTAGGACGAAATTCTAATGACGAGGGATTTGGTATCATGGGTGAAGTAATTGCTATCGCCAGCCAGAAGGGAGGGGTTGGCAAGACGACCACTGCGGTGAACCTGAGCGCCAGTCTGGTATTTTTGGGCCATCGTGTCCTGCTCATCGACGTTGATCCACAGGGCAGCATCGCCACAACTTTCGGCCTCGGCCGCTATGACATCAAGGCGGGAATTCTGGACATCCTCACCAGCGATTTGTCTATCCGCGACGCGATTCATCCCACCAGTATCGATCATTTCGATTTCATCCCCACCAATGTCTGGTCAGATGAGGGGGAAAAGCGTAACCTTATTGGTGTCGCAAACAAGCTCACCCTCAAGAACGCGCTAAAAAGCATTCAAGGGGAGTACGATTTTATCGTCATCGATTGTCCCCCTTCACTTGGCAACCTGACTCTCAATGCGCTCATGGCTGCGGACTCATTGATTGTGCCTATTCAATGTGAGTACTACGCGCTGAAATCACTCGGCCGCTTCCTGAAGCTCACTCGCGTCATTAAGAATGAGAACAACCCCGATCTGGTCTATCGCGGGTTTTTGCTGACGATGGTGGATTTACGCAACAATCTCACCAGAATTGTCATCGAAAAATTGCGTTATACATTGCAGGGCCTGGTGTTCAACACGATTATTCCGCGCAACGTGCGGCTGGCAGAGGTGCCATATCACGGCAAGCCGGCGATTAACTTTGACAGGAGCTGTAAAGGCGCCACCAGCTACCTCAGCCTGGCGAAAGAAATCTTGGCGCAGAACAACCGGCCGCTGGACTTACCCACGGCCAGCAAAGAACAACTGGCGGTTATCGAAGAAGACTGAAGGATTAGTACATAACTTCTTAACTAGACGACGATGATTTATGGATGAATCAAAAAGGAAGGTAAACAGCGAAGTAAGGTAAAAATAAAATGGAGGTTCGGTGGGTTCAATCGTCAACTGGTTGAAGAAGGGGAGTGTTCTTGCAGTCTTAGTTTTGATGGTTATTTCGTTGCTAAATTTTTCTACACATGTAACTCGACGGGATTATTATGAAGAAGGCGCGCTGACCGATATCCGCAGATCTCTTGCAGAAGTCTGCGGGGTAATGATTTCGGATGTGGCGCGCAGCAGTGCTATCTCAAGAGTGATTCGCATCATCGATACCTATAATGAGAATATGTCAGCAGCGACCAAATATGAGGTCGCCAATGAAATCTACGAGATGAGTTTGAAGTACGACAATCTCGACATCGATTTGATTTGTGCCACCATCACCCACGAAAGCGCCTTGACCTGGCGTCCGACCGTCATTTCGCCGGTCGGGGCAAGAGGGTTGATGCAAATCATGCCGTATGTTGGGCAGGTTCTGTGCCGGGAAGAGGGCCTCGAATGGACCAGCACGGAAGAGATTTTGTACGATCCGGTTATCAA
>DASWHH010000367.1:0-2652 GCA_036398295.1 bacterium | reverse complement strand
GCTGCGGATCTCAAGGGTGTAGCTACCTGGATTCACGACACGATAAAAACCCCCGAAGTCGGGATCGGTTTTTCGAGGCTGAACGTAATCCGAGGCATACTCCAGGATTTCGATTTCCGCCGACAACGGCTTGCGAGTCTGCGCATCAAGAACATGACCGCGAATTCCAGTTTCCAGTACGCGATCGAGCAAGTAAAAGGCGCCATTCTGGTTCTCCTGCACGATGAAGGGCACCGATTCCTCGGCCGGAAAATACTCGTTCCCAACCTCAATAATGAAATCGATCACCCGCAAGTGGCCGTACATCCAGATCGAGCTTTGCCCCACGCGTCCGTTCAGCGGTAGAATCGAATAGCGCCCGCGTCCGGATTGTCGGCGAATATTGGCGGCCATTTCGCTGGCTATGGTTACAATCAAATCTATATCAGGCGGCCGCTTATAGTTGCCCCAGGGAAATAGAATAGATTCACCGTAGCTGTGATACGAAACCCCGAATACAAAATTTTCTCGCGTCGCCAAATCCATGACCGCGCGCGTTTCATTCTCTGAAAAAGGCATCCGCCCGCGGTAGAACCAGCTACCGGGTTTGCCATCGCCGCCATCGCCCCAGTTATAATCATAGTTGCGATTCAGGTCCACTCCGTCCACCAACGGATTGAACACACCGTCGCCATCGTTGTCGCGCAAATTCTTACGCCACCACGGAAACGAAAGGTTGTTCTCCATCACATATTTGTAGCCGTCAGGATTCACAACCGGCACGAACCAGATCTCGATGTTGTCCACCCATTTCGTAATCTGCTCGTCATAGCCATACTTCTCGCAAAGGCTGTCAATGATCTTAAAACAGATGTTGGCCCCGATGGGCTCGCGGGCGTGGTGAACTCCGGCGAAGAAAACCCGGGGCTCGTCCTCACGGATACGTGAATTGTCGGAGATTTTGATCGCCCAGATCGGCAGCCGCAGGGTCGTACTCTCGCCAATCTTTTCAACAGACACCAGACCTGGATATTTTGCTTTGAGTTGCGCGATATCGTCTTCGATTTCCAGGTGGGTTTTGTACGAAGCCGGAACCGAGAAATTCCGGCGCGGTGGGTTGGACAGAAATGCCACTTCGAAACCACTGTTTTTCATCCGCGCCAACTCGGCTTCCGAGACGGTCGCATCGATATACTTGCCGCCATTGCGACTTTTGATTTTGAAATCGAATTTCTTGAGACGCAGGGTATCCCGCGGGCTGGGCGTAAAAATTCGAACATCTAAAAGGCCTTCGCCATTTCTTGTTCCCAGTCCGGCCATCAGAATGTAGCCTGAAACCAGGGCCAACAGGCTCAACAAAAAAGTCCTTAACGAGTGCAGTGCATGATCCTTCATACAATTCGGCAGGCAATTTGTGATAAATAATGCGGAACGGCTCTTTAGAAATACAACAATGCGGAATTTTTGATAATTCCGATGGCGGCTAAGTTACAGCATCTTAAATAGGCTGGCGGAATGGTCACGCAAAAAATCGAACAACCACCGCCAATACACACCCAATACCAGGGTAGGAATAACCAGCACTAAAAGCAGAACAACATAATATGGGGATACAGCAATTTTTGAGGTTGCTGCGCTGTCCGAGCTTTCAAAAAACATCGCCTTCAAGATGCGTGCATAGTAGTAAAGTGCAATGACGCTATTGATGATGCCAACCACGGCCAAAAAATAGTGAAATGACTCCCCACGTTGAACCAGGGACGCAAACAAATAGAACTTGCCGACAAATCCACCTGTTGGCGGCAATCCGGTGAGAGAAAACAAAAACACCCCCATAGCGATGGCGGGAACCGGCGCGCGCCATACCAGACCCTTGTAGTCATCGATGCTCTCGCTGCGCAACAAATCCTGGTTGATAATCACCACCAGAAACGCGCCGAGATTCATCAGGTAATATACCGTCAAATAAAACAAAGTTGCGGAAACGCCCAGCTCAGTCAGTACCACCACTCCCATGAGCGCATAGCCGGCGTGCGCGATGCTGGAATAGGCCAACAGCCGTTTGACATTGTTTTGCATGATCGCGACCAAATTGCCGAGCGTCATCGTGGCGGCGGAGATAATCGCCAGCAATTTCGGCCAGTTCAAATCGGACAGCGCAAACCACATCGACGTATCGCCATTGGTACCGGAGTTAACGAGGGCAACATTGAAAAAACGAATCAACAAAGCAAAACCGGCAGCCTTGGGGCCAACGGAGAGCAGCGCCGTGATCGGAGTTGGCGCGCCTTCATACACGTCGGGCGCCCAGAAGTGGAAGGGGACTGCGGAAATCTTATAACCGAATCCAGCGAGCATCAGCAGCACCCCGATGAACAACGTCAACGGTTCAGGTGAGGACGAATTAAGAATGCGGCTGATTTCATAAATGTTGAAGGTGCCAGTCAGGCCATAAATCAGGGAAATGCCATACAGCATCAGCCCGGAAGAAAAGGCGCCGTAAATGGCGTACTTCAGCCCGGCTTCGCTGGAGCGGCGCCGCGTCTTCAGGTAGGTGGCGAGAATAAAGGATACGACGCTCACCATTTCAATGGAAATAAAAATAGTCAGCAGGTTGGTGGCGGAGGCCATTAAAAACATACCTAATGTCAGGGCGACAATCAGGGTGAAATA
>DASWHH010000366.1:0-3848 GCA_036398295.1 bacterium | reverse complement strand
CGTTATTGTCTCTGTAAAAAATAGCAAAGCGGATGACGTGACCTCCTGGACATTGCGGGAAGACCGTTCGAAATTTAATCCGGAAAAACTTGTTGTGAACGAATAAACCGAGGAGATGGAGAAATGGCCACAAAGATATTGATTCCCACGGCTCTTCGCCAGTACTCACAAAATCAGGATAGTATTCAAATTGATGGCAAAAATGTTGGGGAGCTATTAGGAAACCTTACCACGAAATTCCCAGACTTGAAAAAGCATCTCTTCGGCGAAGATGGCCGGCTTCGTAATTTTGTCAATGTCTATGTCAACGATGACGATGTACGCTATCTCAGCGGCAGCGCAACCATTGTCAAAGATGGCGATGTCCTCAGCATTGTGCCGTCCGTGGCGGGTGGCAGCGAAGTGGCCAACGGGGAATTTTCGAAGGCCGAAATCGAGCGCTACAGCCGGCACCTCATCATGCCTGAAGTGGCACTCGACGGGCAGCGAAAACTCAAAGCGGCAAAGGTGCTGCTGGTCGGCATGGGCGGATTGGGGTCGCCACTTTCAATGTACCTCGCAGCCGCCGGAGTCGGCCGCATCGGCATTGTGGATTTCGACGTCGTTGACTTTACCAATTTGCAGCGTCAGGTCATTTATTCCACCACCGATGTTGGCCGTCCGAAATTGCAGGCAGCGCAGGAACGCATTCAGGGCATCAATCCTTACGTGCAGGTTGATGCTCATGAGACGCGATTGACTTCGGAAAATGCCCTGCAGATTTTTGAGAACTACGATATCATCATCGATGGCACCGACAATTTTCCGACACGCTACCTGGTGAACGACGCCTGTGTTCTGCTTGGCAAACCCAATGTGTATGGCAGCATCTTTCGCTTCGAGGGACAGGTGTCGGTATTTTACGCCAAACAGGGGCCGTGCTATCGCTGCCTCTATCCGGAGCCGCCGCCACCGGGACTCGTGCCAAGCTGCGCCGAAGGCGGCGTTCTCGGCATTCTTCCGGGCAATGTCGGATTGTTGCAGGCCACCGAAGCGGTGAAATTGATCATCGGCAAAGGTGAGCCACTGATTGGACGCTTACTGTTGTACGACGCCCTCGCGATGAAATTCCGCGAGCTGAAATTGCGCAAAGATCCCAGGTGCCCGATTTGCGGCACCAACCCAACGATTCACGCCCTGATTGACTACGAGCAATTCTGTGGCATCGGTACGCCGGCCGATCGCGTAGAGCTGCCTTCGGAGAATGAAATCACTGTGCGGCAATTGCACGAACGAGTGACCAGTAAAGGCAGCCTTTTCATTCTCGATGTTCGTCAACCGCATGAATACGAAATCTGCTGTATCGCAGGGTCGACATTGATTCCGCTAAATGAGCTGCCCACACGAGTTCATGAATTGGATCGCTCACAGGAAATTGTGGTGCACTGCAAAATGGGCGGCCGCAGCGCCAAGGCCGTGAAATTCTTGCGCGAGGCCGGGTTCGAGAACGTGAAGAATCTGAAAGGTGGAATTTTGGCGTGGGCGGATGAGATCGATCCGAGCGTGCCGAAGTATTGAGTGATAAAGTAAACTTCGGGGTCTCGAAGACCCCGGAGTTTTGATTCTCAAAATTCGATTGCCCTTTTCGTTGTTGCAGTGGCTTTCTCCAAAACTTGCATCAAAACCACCAACTCTTTCTTTGCTGCCTCCCAGTCCGCTTTATCCGCCGGCTCCGAAATGCCTGGCAGCGGTTTGGCGGCATAGCCGGTGTAAAATCCCGGCGCATAAACTCGGTGTTTGAACCAATCACGACCCGGCAACCCCGCAGCGGTGAGTAATTCTCTCTCCAATTGCATCAGGAGGTTGTTCAACTCGGGAGGAATACTCCCCGATGCCAGCGCCGATTTCACTTTCTCATTCAGCGCCTCACAGGCGTTTTTCCAGTCGCGAGCTTTTTCTTTCGCGGCCGTGAAGTCGATTGCGACCTCCACATACTTCTCTTTCAACGATTTTTCCAGGTCATCAAAATGCTTCACGATGGCGTCGGCGTAGTCGGCATAATTGAAGGGATACACATCCGCCTGTGCGAAACGCAGAGCCATCAGCCCGCCGATTTTTGACATCGCCGCGTGGTACTCGAACGTTGGGTCACCCCAGTTTTTCATCCAGTAAAAATTGTCGAGGATGGAATGATAAACGCCGTAGCGTCCGCCGAATCCCGTGCTCAGAGACGGCACGCCCACGTGCTGCAAAAACGCCGTGTAATCCGAGCCGCTACCGAGGCGATCGACTCTTGTTTCGGCGGTATCGGGGACGGTTTGTTTCAGCCGCTTGTATTCCTTCTTGTTTTGATTAATCCACCACCGTTGAAAAACGCTCTGCTGTGTCTTAGGATCGACTACATCTTTCGTGACTTCTTGGATGAATCGATCCAGTGATGGCACCGCGCCGGCATCGAAGTTTTCACCGGACACGGCCGAGTCGATGTTGATGTACAACACGGCATTTTGCGCCAGTTCGTTTTTCTTTTCTTCAACCCACTCAGTGGAGCCGATGAGTCCGTATTCCTCGGCGTCCCAGTGGGCGAGGACGATCGTGCGTTTTGGCCGCCAGCCGCTTCTCAACAATTCACCGAGGCCACGGCCGATTTCCATCACCGTGGCCGTGCCGCTGCTGGGATCGACCGCACCGTGCACCCACGCATCATGGTGGTTGCCAATGATCACCAATTTGTCCGGCTCGGCACTGCCTTTAATTTCGGCAATGACGTTATGAATAGGACGGACTTGATAATCCATCTCCAATTTCATGTGAATGGTCGCGGGTCCCGGGCCGACGTGATAGCGGAATGGCAGACCGCCCTGCCAACCATCGGGCACTTCCGGGCCGGCAAGACTTTTTAGAATGAGGCTGGCCTGGCTGTAAGAAATAGGAGTGGTGGGAGTTTTCGTGATGCTGGCAACCTCCTCTGCTTTAAGGCGCCTGGCGGTTTTGAGGGATGCGAAGCCGGGCGTGAGCGGATCGCCCGGGTAGTTGAAAATGTACAAAAGACTTCCGCGCTGGATGGCGTTCTCCGGGCGCATCGGTCCGTGGGGATAGATATCGCCGCGCGTGTAACCGTCCTCAGCCGGGTCAGAGTAGATGATGAGTCCCGCCGCGCCGTGCTCCTCCGCCACCTGTGATTTCACGCCGCGAAAGCTGCCGCCGTAACGCGCCAGCGCAATTTTCCCGCGCACGTTCACGCCGAGTTCGGCCAACGCCGCGTAATCATCCGGCAGCCCGCGATTCACGTACACCACCTGCGCCGTGACGTCACCCGATGGCGAGTAAGCATTGAACGCGGTCACCGCGCGATGATCGTAACTGTCTTTATCGAAGCGCCATGTGTCTTCTACCAGGTTCAGCTCGACGGTGTCGGGCTCCAGCAGTGTGACTTGCACCGATTTGGGATAGGGGAGATAGACGTGGTACTCAACGAGCTTCGAATCCAGCCCCCATTCGAGATATTTTGAATTGATATACTCCGCCACCGCCTTGCTTTCCGGACTGCCAGCGATGTGCGGCTCCTCGGTAAGTTTGAATAGATATCGTTCAGCATTTTCAGGTCGTGGCATGGCGAGAAATTTTTCTTCGAGCGTCCGTTCGGCTTCAGACGATTGGGAAGTGAATCCCGTAATCGTTTGGCCAAATACGGTATTTGAGAAGAGAAAAAACAGTGTGAACAATAGGGTATTGCAGTGATGACACTTCACGCTATTCTGTTTGTCATTCCCGCATGTTTTTGGCGGGAATCCATTTGTGGCAAGTATTGGATGCCCGACAAAACTTGTACCCGCATGCTTTTGGCGGGTAGCATTCGGGCATGACAA
>DASWHH010000365.1:0-6620 GCA_036398295.1 bacterium | reverse complement strand
GGGACTTCTGTATGAGGAGTTAACGTATCAGATTCGTGGTTGCATTTACGAGGTGCGTAAAGAAATCGGAGTGGGCTTCGACGAAGAGACTTATCATCAAGGACTGCTGTTGTCCTTTCATCACCATAAGATTCCTTTTGTGTCAAAAGAAAAGCGTTCTCTCTTTCATCGCGGAATCCAGATCCATGATTTCATAAATGACTTTCTACTCTTCGAGAAAATCATCCTATCAATCAAATGTGTTCCATGCAAATTCTTACAGGCTCATTACGTGCAGCTTTTCGCTGAGCTTAAGCTATGGCAAACAAATCTCGGTCTCATGGTGAATTTCGGCTTGCCTGAGATTGACATCGAACGCTTCGCATTTACGGAAAAAGAACCGACAGTTGTTGAAAACTTTGAATTCATCAAGAATCAAATCACTGAACCCGAACAGCAGATCATTGGCGACATCAGGGATGCCGTGAAATATGTTGCCATGTTGCATAAGTCCGGATATGGAAAGGTGGTATGGCGCAAGATAATTGAGGCGGAGCTAAACCACCATCAGATTTCTTTTTCGAGGGACAGAATTTTGCCGGTTCAATTTGCCGGCAAAACCATTCGCACGTACCGATTCCGACATTTGATAATAGAAGACAAAATCCTCTTGGCAATCACAGCTTTGCAAAAGAGTGTTGAGCAAATCGATCTTGCAAAGATGCAAAGTTATCTTAAGGCCATGAGTCTCAATATTGGTTTGACCGTAAATTTTGGAAAATCGGAAGTACAAATAGTCGGCGTTCGATCATCTTGAACACCATAGCCACACGGATAAAAGACCACACGAAACTGTGACTCCAATGAATCTTTTGGTTTGCGCGTTTTTTCCGTTTCTTTCGCTTTTATCCGTGTGGTTTTTTAATCCGTGTGCTTATTTCAGCGAGACTACAACCAAATGGAACTTTCAATCATTATCCCGGTATTTGACGAAAGTAAAAAAATCGCTCGCGATGTCGAGGTGGCCTCGGCATTTTTAGTTAGCAATGGATTGAAGGGCGAGATCATTATTGTCGATGACGGCAGTCGTGATGGTACTGCGGAAGTGGCGGAGGCCGCGAAAGTTCCAGCAGAAGTGCAGCGTCGTGTGATTCGTTACGAGCAGCATCGCGGGAAGGGATTCGCGGTTCGAACCGGGATCAAAATATCGCAAGGTGTGAATGTGATGTTCGTGGACAGCGGTAATTGCATTCCGTATCATTACGCTTTGACTGCGCTGAAGATGTTGCAGGATGGCGACGGTGATATTGCTCACGGATCACGCAAATTGACACAAAGCCGGATTCATGTGCCGCAGCCATGGCATCGTCGAGTTTTTTCGAAGCTCTTCCGTTGGCTCATGATCGCAGTGATGGGAGTCCCTGCGCGATTTACCGATACCCAATGCGGCTTCAAAATCTATCGCGGCGAGATGGCGCGGGAATTGTATGGTGCGTGTATCACGGATGGGTTCATGTTTGATATCGAGATCATGTTGCGCGCTTTACGGCGGGGATTTCGAATCAAAGAATTTCCCATCGAGTGGACAGCCGATCCGGATAGTCGCACGACGCGGACGCTGAGCCTTAGACAGATGCTACGTGAGTTGCTGACTATTAAGCGACGTGTTTCATTCCCCGAAGATTGTCATTCCGAACCCCGACGCCTTTTGTCGGGTGAGGAATCTGGCGGCGAGTAGGCCGTGACTAGAACCCATCAGCTGCGAGCGCATTTGCAGCATCTATTCTCCGTCATCCCGACGCTTCGGGATCGCTACGCTACGCTTAGCTTCGCCTGCCTGCTGCAGGCAGGAAATGACAATTATGGAAAGTGCTTTGGTCAACCCAACTGTCCTTTCTAAAAAAGCGAGCCCGCGTCGTCGAACCTCGAAATGACGGTTGGGGCAGGGCGTCAACGGGTGAGTGTGCTTGCGTCAAATTGCTCCCACCGCCCAAATCGGAAAAGCTTTTCTCTGGTAACTATCATGGCCGAAACCTCCGGATGCCGATGGCAATAGTTTTCGATTTCTACAGGACTCATAACCATAAACGCGGTGGACAGCCCGTCGCTGCTGGCGGCGTTCGATGCACTTGCCCATGCGGCGAGATTTCCGGTAACGGGCCGTCCCGTGCGCGGGTCGATGATGTGCTGGCCCTTTTGCAATCCGGAGCCGCCCAGCGGCTGATTCCGCAAATGCAGTCGTGATAGAATCTGGTTGTTCGGACTGCTCAATGTAATCGGCCAACCTTCATGACCGACCGGTGCGCTGAGCGCCAACACGGAGCTGGTTCCGCCGTGAATGAGCGCGGTGTCGATATCCCAGTCGCGCAGCAGTTGTGCCATCCGATCCACTGCATACCCTTTGCCGATGCCGCCGAGATCGACGTGCAGGGGGCCTGCCTGAACCTGGACGGTGCATACGGTTTCATCGAGTTGCAGGAGATGGAATCCGGACCGCTGGCGCGCAAACTCCAGTTCATCCGCACTGGGGACGCGTGGCGTTTTATCCGGATTGAGCCAGCATTTCAGCAGCGGCCCAATCGTGATGTCAAACGCACCGGCGGTTTCTTCGTGCAGTCGGGCGCCGAGCTGCAGGCACTCGAAGGCTGCGAGTCCAATCGTCAATGCCTGGTTTGGCTGGAGCTTGTTGAGTCGGGCGATGTCGCTGTTGGCGATGAATCGGCTCAGGTCTTGTTCGAGCCGGTCGAGTTCAGAAAACGCTTCGTGGGCTGCCTGTCGGGCGTAAATAGGATCGTCATGCACGATGAAGATTTCATAAATCGTTGCCATGGCGCGGTGGGAGAATCGATGCGCGCCGGTAAGGGGTTCGATGGTGTTAAGGCTACCTAAATGTTTCTTTAAATCACTCATATCTTTCATCGTATGGCTTGGAGTAATGGAATACTGGATTAATGGATCTATGTTGCGCTGCTTTGAGGAGCAAACCAGAGGTTTGCTTACTCCGGTGCGTCACTGCGTTCGAGACCTATCCCACAGGTCTTTTTTAACATAACCACGGATTTCTACTTTCGGACGCAACTCGGTGTAGGAATCAAAAAGGGGAACATACAAACTCCGTTCGCCCGGTGGCGGAAGTTCGTAAAGTTTTCGAATCATTTCCGACTCCATAACCGCGGCAGCAAGGATTACCGGCGCGGCTGGTGTGGTCTCATCAACTTTGTCCCACCAGCCAACATTGGGAAAGGCACGCAGGTACCACGGCAGAGGCCAGTAATCGTTCTCCGGAAAAATAACATCAATTCGCATGTTATATTGATCGAGATGCCCACTGGCCATTTCCTGAACTCGCTCGACCACTTTGTAAATATCCGAAACTGTATGCGCGTAAACGTAAGGGTTAGCTGAATCTTCATAATATTTGAAATTGGCTAAATACGCTTGCCAGGCGAGATGCGAGACGCCGGTAATCATTAGTGACCTAATCAGAATGCGTGCCCACCTTTTTGTTACGGCGTGGATAGCCACAGCGGCTCCAATGCTCGCTAGCAGAATCATACCGTGCAGAAATCCCAACAAATTCCACGGCGTCTTGTAAGGGATGAATGAATAGATAATTGTCATGATGAGCGTGTAGAAAGCCAGAAAGCGAGCGAGGTCGGAATGAGCAGCCGGTAGACTATCTCGCCGCATCGCTGCAACGAAACCCATTCCGGCTAAAATGACAATAAACGCCTCCGTCCAAGTTGGTCCGGCGCCATACTTCGAAAGCAGCAGCATCTTGACATAGAAATACCAGGGATGAATATGCAAATCATCATGGCCGGCGCGGCTCAAGTACGTCTTGAATGCGAGGAGGGAATCGAGAAGGCCGCGCGGATTGCTAAAGAAGGATGAATAAAACAGGGCCGAGACGAGCAACGCCGTGGCGAGCGCGGCGATGACATGTGACGGTTTGAAAAGTTCCCGAAAATTATGAACCTGACGACTTTGTCGTTTGCGTAATAGGAAATTGAGAACAAGCGCCGCCAGCATCGCCCCATAGGCGATAATAGAGGTTTCCTTTGTCGCGTGCATCAGGCCGAGAAAAATTCCTGCGCACACAGCCCATACGGCTCTTTGATTTAATGAGTAGCGATAGCCGCAAGCAATCGCGCCGAAAGTGAAACACACCATCGGCATTTCTTGAATGTAATAGCGGCTATAGTAAGCCATGGCCGGGGAGACGGCGGTAAGCAGAGCGGCGGTGATCGTGGCAGCTGCACCGAGGCCATCTTTTAACCACAGGAGCATCACCACCAGCAGCAGCCCGAAGAATACCGGCACGATCCGCAAGGTAGTTTCACCGGTATCAGTGATTTTGTGGGCGGAGCTTAGCCACGCCGGAATCAAGGTCAGGTAGTTGAGAGTGGGACCGTGATACTCGTAACTGTCGTAGCGGTAATATCCGTCTTCCAGCAAGGCGCCAAACTTGATAGCGTGCACGGCTTCATCCGTGTGCATGGGACGTTGTTCTAAGCGCGGTAACCGCAGCGCCAACGCCGCAACTGTCGCAGCTAAAATGAGAACGACATGTTTCGCCGACCATTTCATCTCCGGCCTGTCCAAGAGCCAAACCTCCCTGTCATTCCCGCATGCTTACCCGCCAGAATCATGCGGGCACAAGTTTGGCGGGAATCCACTTTAGGGAATGATGGATGCCCGCCAATCCCGAAGCGTCGGGACGGGCATGACAAGACCACCAGCAGTCTGAGCGGGACTTTCACATTGCGACTGCCGGCTTACCGTAAACTTCCACTTCGATGTAATGGTTGAGATCGTTGTTGGTGTTGCCGTTGCTGTAAAGACGAACATAGCGCGCCTGCACGCCTTTGGCATCCACCAGTTTACCCTCGGCGGTTTCGACATAGTGCAGATCCGAACCGATGCCCAGACCCGCCGAGTTGTCGAGATCATTATTGAAAAGGGTGTGAACATTGGTCTTGAAATCGGCATCATCGGCGGTCTGCACAATCACATCGAAATAAACGCGCGGCTGCTCGTGAAAATGCCAGAGCAGGATGGCATAAATGTCGTGCCGCGCGCCGAGATCGACGGTGACATGCTGTTTGAAGGGACCGAGTTCAACATAGTTGCCTTCGCTGGCCTCCTTGCTGCCATCCGTAATCATAGCGATCTCGCCGATGATGGGCGCTTTGTCGGTGCTGGTGATCGATTTTTTGAAGGCGACATTTTTCGTGCCGGCCGGCGCCAGAAACGGCGGACGGGGTTTGCCGAGCGGCTTCTCTAATTTGTCCACGCGGAAATTTTGTGGCGTGCCGATGAACATGGGTTTCGGCAGCTTGATATCCAGCGGGACCAATTCTCCCGTGCTGGTGGCAGCAGGCGGTTGAGCTGAAATCTGCGGTGACTCCGCGGCTGGCCGGGTTTCGGCTACCTGTTCGGCTGTTTCAGTGGTTTCCGAGGGAGTGGGCGCCTCCCCCTCGGCGGCAGTGGCCATAGCCGAATCAGCCATGGTTTGCTGAGCTTGTTTGGCGGTTTCTTCCGAGGACTCTTTTGAACATCCAAAAACGAAAACAAGGCAGAAACAAAATGACACGACTGCCAGGGCAGGAACAGTTTTGTTTGACATTTTATCTATCTCCTGATTTAATCAAATACAATCGTACGACTACCACGATGAACAGCAATAAGGCGCTATAGCCATGCCAAAGTAAAAGCACCCGCTGGCCATCCGTCCCGAAAAGGGGGTACATGCTCAGAAGTATCGATCCAAGCAATGGTAAGGCAAGCAACAGAATCAGCCAGAAAGTGATCTTGTTGGCCAGGACGAGGATTTGCGCCTGCAACTTTTTGGTGACGCTTTTCTTCTCGATTAAATGCCGCAAGCTTTGCCAGTCGCTTCCGTTGAAGCGCTGCTGATGTGCCTGCAACAGACTGATGGTCATAAGGCCAATGGCAAATACCGCCGCAGCCAGGAGGTGAAGTATTAAAACAAAGCCAGAAACGGCTGACCCAATCAGCACGGGTATAAAACCGGTAATGAGCAAGGCAGCAAAGCTCACCCGGAGCAAAAACAGAATCAATCTTCGCCAATCGTCCGTGAGGTTCTCCGTTACGATTCCGACGGCGTCGAGCAAGTCACGCACCGTGTCGGACGCTTTCGACTGCAGAAACGATCCCTTGTCACGATAGACAACGAAGGCGATGACTGCAAGGAAACTGATTATGGAAATGATTTGAAACATGTATACTGGTTTCAAATAGAGGGTAATAATCACTCACTGTCCGAAATGCCATTTGATGGCTTACCCTTCACTCCATGCGACTCATGAGCGTTGATAAACCTTTAAAGGTGTATAGTAGTAAAATCGCACCCAAAAGCAAACTCGCGACAAACGTTATTGTCTTAAACCATGGCCGCAACACAAACGACAGCGCAAATACTTTCGCATAAAATCCATTGATTCCGGCAAACTCAACCATACTTTTGGTTGACATGCGTTCGGCTTCGAGTGGCGAGTCGAGGGCCACTTCGCCGAAGTAGATCGGCGCATCGAGGGCGTGACAATCATCGCAGCCGCGTACCCCCAATGATTGCGCGGCTGGCCGGACGTCGTGAGCAAATGGCCATGAGTACGGCT
>DASWHH010000364.1:0-4223 GCA_036398295.1 bacterium | reverse complement strand
GCTGGAAATTGGCAAACTCTACCGCGTGATCAAAGATAAGGAAGCAGAGGCACACGGTTCCGTCAGGATTGTTGATGAGAGCGGAGAGGATTATGCTTTTGACATGAAGAGGTTTTATATTATTACCTTGCCCCCGCACGTCGAATGGGCGTTGTTGTCTGCAGCTTGAGGAGCAATTTGGAATGCAAAGCCCGAACGAAAGCGATCTGATTTACGATTGGAACGTTCACAACAATAGTGGATTTCGCCCCGCCACACCCATCCAGTTCGATGACGAAACCCTGCGTGATGGTTTACAAGGTCCGTCGGTGATTGACCCACCCATCGAAGACAAAATTGAAATTTTGCATTTGATGGATTCTTTGGGCATTCACACGGCCGCGCTCGGACTCCCGGGCGCCGGGCCGCGCGCCGTTGCGGATGTCACGCGCCTCGCCCAAGAAATTGTGGATGGCAAATTCAAGATTGGCGCCAATTGCGCCGCCCGCACAGTCGAAGCCGATATCATCCCCATCATCGAGATTTCCCAAAAAGTGGGATTACCCATCGAAGCCTGCACTTTCATTGGCTCGAGTCCGATCCGGCAGTACGCGGAAGGGTGGGATATCGAGTTCTTGTTGCGCCAAACTGAAAACGCAGTGAAGTTTGCGGCCAAACATGGGCTGCCGGTGATGTACGTCACCGAGGACACGGTGCGCGCCCATCCCGATCACATTCGCCGGCTTTACACTACCGCGATTCATGCCGGGGCAAAGCGCGTTTGCGTCTGCGACACGGTTGGCCATATCACCCCTATGGGAGTGAAGAACTTAGTCGCGTTTGTCGCCGAGGTAGTTGCGCAAACAGACGCCGCGGTCGGGGTCGATTGGCATGGTCATCGTGATCGCGGTTTTGACGTGGCAAACACCTTTGCGGCCATCGAAGCCGGGGCTACCCGCGTGCACGGCTGCGCCATCGGAGTGGGTGAACGTGTAGGCAATACCCCCATAGATTTGATTTTGGCCAATTGCCGGCTCTTGGGTTGG
This sequence comes from bacterium, assembly GCA_036398295.1. Lineage (GTDB taxonomy): Bacteria > Zhuqueibacterota > Zhuqueibacteria > Oceanimicrobiales > Oceanimicrobiaceae > DASWHH01. The sequence continues at coordinate 3,198 of DASWHH010000364.1, read as the reverse complement.
ATTGATAACGATCTGACCTCTCTCAAAGGGTACTGTGAAAAAGTCTCACAAACCTTTGGCATCCCGATCCCGAAGAATTATCCGATCATCGGCGAAGACGCCTTTCGCACCGGCACCGGTGTGCATGCCGCCGCGATCATTAAAGCAGAAAAGAAGGGAGATGCCTGGCTGGCCGATCGCGTTTATTCCGGCGTGCCGGCCGACTGGTTTGGCAGTCAACAGAGTATCGAAGTCGGGCCTATGAGCGGTGAGTCGAACGTAGTTTACTGGCTGACCAAGCGCAACCTCGAGCCGAAGCGCGAATGGGTGACGGCTATCTTCAAGAAAGCCAAGTCCTCGGATCGTATCCTCAGCGATGATGAAATTTTGAAAATCATTCACAATGGTAGCGCAAGAGGCTAACCTGCGATTTAACTTGCACTGCAACCAGCGATGATCACCGCAACGTTTTTTGAACTCAACCCGGCAGGTTAGCTCACTCAGGATGGAGAATTTGCCTTTCCCAGATCGCCGGCGTCAAAAGGATCGTCGTGGGCGTCCCACTTCGCCGGTTTCCCGGAGAAGTCTATTTGGCCGCAGAAAGCATATTCGCCGTAAGGAAGATCGATTCAACCAACCATACGTCGACATCTATAGCCTGCGGTCGGTGTTGACGGTTTTGTTCATTATTGTCCTATCGATCAGCGACGCTTTTTTCACGTTAGAATTGGTTCAGCTGGGCGCGAGGGAGTTGAATCCGGTGATGCATTTTTTCTTGACTTATGGGGCGATCCCTTTTCTCAGTGTCAAGTTTGTGCTGACCGTGATATGTGGAGTGGTCTTCTTGATTCACAAAAACCGCCTGTTGTTTGGCGGGCGGGTGAGCGTAAAGGTTGTGCTGTTGGGCGTTCTGGCCCTGTATGTTTTGCTGATAGTATACGAGCTGATGCTGTTTCTAAAAATCGAGTATATGTTGCTGGGAACTGGTCATTATTCCGGCATCGGCGGCACGCCTTTCTCAAATTCACTAATCGCCTCCTCGAGGCTTTCGTAGCTTTTCAAAAACCAGAAAAACTCCAGCACTTCATAAACCTGAAATACATCTGGCTTCATCCGCGCCAGTTTCAAATCACCGCCGTTATCGCGAATCTCTTTTAACCGGCTCAGGAAAATGCTCCAGCCCCGGCTGCTGATGTAGTCCACCTCTGCCAGGTCGACAATGATTTTATGATTGCTGCCGCGCACGCAGCGATCAATGACCCGGTCAATCTCGTCTGAAGTGGTGAAATCGAGGTATCCCCCAACTTTGATCACAGTAATGGATTTCCTTGAAGCCGCGGGACCCGTTGCAGTTTGTAGGGTTGCCATAATGGAGACCTCGTCAGTTTTTCAAGTGGTTACGATGTTTGCAAGATAAGTCCGTTAAGGCTAAAAAAGCAAACGTTTTTTCGTTCGTTATTTAACTTTAATAGTAACAGCATGCAACTTCGCCTGCAAAAATAAATTTGCATGTTTTTGGGCTTTGATCTAAATTCACCTGTCCTGAAATTTTGGTGAATAAATGAGCCGAACGATTTTGCACTTAGATATGGATGCCTTCTTTGCTGCGGTGGAGCAGCGCGATCATCCGGAGTACCTCGGCAAGCCCCTGGTAGTCGGCGCCGACCCCAAAGGGGGAAGGGGGCGCGGCGTCGTGGCTACCGCCAGCTATGAAGCCCGCAAATACGGCTTACATTCGGCCATGCCCATTTCGCAGGCTTATCGACTGTGTCCTAACGCCATTTTTGTACGCGGCAGCTACCAACGCTACGGCGAAGTGTCCCACCAGGTGATGGCAATTTTGCAGGACTTCACACCAGTTATCGAAAAGATTAGCATCGACGAGGCATTTCTGGATCTCACCGGCAGCCTTCACTTGTTCGGTAGCGCCACCGAAATAGCTCAAAAAATTAAGGCACGAATTTGCCATGAGCTGCGCTTGACCGCCTCTGTGGGAATCGCGCCCAACAAGTTCCTGGCAAAAATTGCTTCCGATCTGAAGAAGCCGGACGGTCTGGTGGTGGTGAAAGAGGGGGAGGAGAAATCATTTCTCGAGCCATTGCCGATTCACAAGCTCTGGGGAGTGGGCGAGAAGACCGCGATGGTACTCAAGAATATGGGACTGGCAACCATCGGGCAGGTTGCCAGCCTACCGGAACCGGAGTTAGGCAAGAGATTGGGAAAGTGGGGACACGCTCTCTGGCGCCTCGCCAACGGCATCGATGACCGGCCAGTGGTAACCTGGGCGCCGCAGAAATCCATCAGCCAGGAAATAACTTTTGATGAAGACGTCGACGACCCGGAGGTGATGGAGTTAACCCTGTTTCAATTGTCCGATGAGCTGGCGCGGCTGATGCGAAAAAACCAGCTCAAAGGACGCACCATCACCCTCAAAATTCGCCTCGAGGATTTTTCTACCTTTTCCCGCAGCCGGACGCTTGCTGATTTTGTCGATTCCACTGAAATTATCAAAGGCGTGACTATCGAGTTGTTTCGGAAGTTTGATCGCAAGCAGATGAAAGTCCGGCTGTTGGGCATCGGTCTTTCACAGCTGAGTTCCGTCAGCGGCGAGCAGCTTGGCCTGTTCGAACAGGATAAACCCATCAGTCAAAAACTCACCACTTTAATCGATTCGCTAAAAGACAAATACGGGGACGATGCCGTCACCCGCGCATCGCTGCTCAAGGGCTAAAATCGCGGCTACAAATGCAGAAGGCAGTCCCCAAAAGGTCGAGTGACTGCCACTCCCACATGTTTTTGAAGGGAATCTCCTACGGTCTCGCACTTAATGCTCGACAGACACGAAACCGGGATTTTGGGACACTGCTCTACGTCCTTCTTTTACAAATCTCCACAATTACCCTCGCAGTTTACGTCGCCACCGTTTCCACATTCAACACGTTTGTGCTGTGAAGCCGTGAGACAAAGTTCCCTGTGACGACGTTTTCCTCGACCATTCTAAAAAGCCGAAATTTTATAACTCATTGATTTTAAATAAATAATACCTGCGAAGAATTGGCAATTCTGTGGCACAGCCATTGCGTGGTACGGCGTCAAAGACCATTCTAAAGCTCGCTCGTATGTTGCAAAGTTGTCTGACTCAAATCGCCCTGGTGTTACTGCTGGCTTATTGGTCCGCATGCTCGGGACTCATCGAGACTGGCGGGAAGTCTTCACTCG
>DASWHH010000363.1:0-3769 GCA_036398295.1 bacterium | reverse complement strand
ATGGCTTGCTGCAATTCCCCGCGCATCTGGCACTCGTAGGCAAGCTTGAAATATTTGAGGGCTTCCGGCCCGATTTTGTATTCCGGAAACATGATAACCACCGATTCAAACCGCGAATTTCACCAATCACATTATTGTATTACGCATGAAAGTTGGCATTTTTGCGCGATGAAAATTACAAGGAACAAATCACAAAAATGCCAAACAACCCCAATGACCAAATGTCCATTTCCAAAAGCCGCCCTTCCCCATTTATGGAGGAAATGGGGTGGGGGTTTGTGATGTGGGCGGCAGCCGCCGCCAGGTTCTGGAATTTATTTGAAATTTGGTCATTCGAGATTTAGATTTTGCAGCTACGCCGCGCTATGTTTTTGTTTCGAACCTGGCCAACAAATTGTTCGCGCCTGCCAGCGGGTCGGCCTTTAGTGCTGCCAACGCATCCTCGACGTATGGCGTTCGCCGCATCCCCAGCAGGACACCATGTACGCCTGCGGTTGCGGTCAAAACCCGCAGCGTTTTTTGCGATAAAGTTGCCGATGGCTGCAGCTCCGGCAAGAGATTGTCCAGCTGGTAGCCGATTTTCTCGGAGAAAATTTGCGCGCTATTTTCGTAATGCCTGGTGATGGTATCCAAAAATGCAAAAAACGCTTTCGAATAAGCCGCCGACCAGTTCTGCCATTCGGGATCGGTTTCCAGCTTTTGGTGTAGATAACTCAGGTAGGCGGAGGTCTGCGGCATGAGAACGGTCTGTCTGACGTGATCCCAGTGCTGCCAGTTTTGATAAACGTTGAGGGCGTCACCAAGCTGCGTGGCGCGTCCAAAAATCTCCTCGAAATGTTGCTTTGGAATTTCCGGCGGCATCCTGGCTTTGAAGCTGCTGTGAAACCCGGATTCCAATTCGGTGAGATCGTGCAATTGTCGGCTGAAACTTGTTGCAATCGCATCGGCGTCGGTTTCCCGAAAACTGGCCAGTCGCACCATACCATTGTGGCTCACGGCATTCAACGGCCGGTTGACCAGCGTGGCAAGTGTCTTCTCCTGCGCCAACTGCAAAAGCGTTTTACTGCGATGAGATTGATTTTTTTCGAGCGCCGCCCCGGATTCATAAAGGTTGAATGGAAACTGGATAACCTGGAAGTAGTTGTTGGATGCCACATACTCCGCAATTGCGATTACCTTTTCCAAGGAAGTAAACTCAAAATCATCGGCTGCACCCGGAAAAGTGTTTGAGGAAATTCCATACCCTTTAATTTTGCCCTCCGCGACTTTCTCTTCCATCCACTCAAACGCTTTTTGAATGCGCAGGTAATATTGCTCGCGGGCCGCCGCCACGTCCCTTTCGCCGCGCTTTTGGAGATCGGAAAGAAAATATTCCGGATTGTGCAGCAGATAAACATCGAGAGCCGGTAATTGCAGTCGCTCGAGCGAGCGGCTCAATTGATCTTGCAGAAAATCCGGATGGATACAGTGCCAGCAGCCCTCCATATATTTCACCATTTCGGAAAACGGCTGTCCCTCGGCTTCGACGCGTTGCGCCAGTTCCAGATTTTGTCCTTGCACGTAACCGACTTTAGAAACCACCACGACTTCATCGCGGTTTAGCTCACCCCGTTCAATCATCTCCTGTAGCAGATTGCCGATGAGCATTTCACTACCGCCGTCGGTGTAATTGCTGGAGGTGTCAATGAGGTTGATGCCGTTCAGCATCGCGTAGCGTAGGGCGCGGGCGTGTTCGAAAGAATTGTAATGAACGCGATAGCCGCCGAATCCGATGCTGCAGATTTTGAATCGCGTTTTTCCAAAAGTGCGGATCGCGTGTTCTGGAAGGCCCTGGTGCTTTAATCGATTAAAATATTGTTCGGTGGATTCCGGTGTCGCCATGGCGAGAAGATAAGTGCGGGGCGCCAATAAATCAAGCATAAAAAACAGGGCAGAATCCGGCTGCCTCAGCAGACTCTGCCCTGGTAAAGGGCACCACCTTCTCGCTCAGGAAGGGGACCGATAGAGGGAGGGTAAAGAAGCTTAGACCAACGCTTTGTCCATTAGAAGGATGATCAGCAAATAGGCGAATGAAATCAGAAATGCGATCACGAAGAAGTTATTTTTCTTTGCAGATTTGGTCATCGGAAGTTCCTTGTCAAATTTCATTCGTGGTGAATACAAAGCCCGTGCCAATTGGGGCCATCAGCGTCGCCGCGAAAGAGGGATGGTTAATCGGAGGATTTTAGGTGCTTGTAATTGAAGGAGCTGGAATAGGAAATTTTGATGAGTACAGGCCGGGCCGCCGGCGCCGTGTTGGCCTAAATCACCGGAAGACTTTACACCGATTACACGATTGAATTTCCAATTTGAAAGTCAGGCGTCTGACACCTCCCGGCCTGTGGCAAATTCAGATGATGGCGTCACCGGCCATCGGTCTTGAAGTATTCTTCGGCGTGTTTAGGTGTCACCTCCAAAAATTGGTCGCAGATGTAACAGGCTTTGCCTGGACCGCGCAGCGCCAGGGCGCAGCGAATCGAATCGGCCATGGTTTGCTCGAAGAGGAGTATGAAGGTGAGCAGCGCGGCGATGGCCAAAACTCCACAGATAAGAAACATGAAAGGGATGCCGAAGTGTTCTGCCACTGCTCCCAGGACGATGCCGGCGATAGAGATGCCGAGGTCGAAGCCACCGTAATAGAACGAGAAAATTTTGCCGCGGGTTTCGGGCGTGGTGTTATCAGCAACAACGGTTGTCAGGGTGGGTTGTTGTGAGCCAAAACCAAAGCCGTATAAGACAGCGGAAACAAGCATGAAACCGACACTTTTGGAATAGTTTAGCGTGAAAACGCCCAATGCAATAAAAACCAGCGAAAAGACAATCAGCGGTCCGCGACCGGCGCGGTCCGAAAGGCGCCCGATGAACACCCGCACCACCAACGTAGCGGCGCCAAATACGGCGAAGAACAAACCGATGTTGACGGTGAGATTTTCCTTTAAGAATATGGGATAGTAGAACATCACCGCGCCATGGATCATGGCGATGAGCAGGATGATCACAAATGAGAGCAGGATCCGTCTTTGCCAGATAGCGTCGACAAATCCAGTACTGTTTTTCGATGCTTCAAAAGTCTTGGTCTCTTTTATGAAAAATGAAAGGATGAGGCAGGCGAGCGAGGTCACGCCGACGAAAATGAACACGGCGTTGTAGCCCCAGAGGTCGGCAATCAGGCTGCCGAGGATAGGACCGCCGGAAAAGGCCAGGGTGTTGACCATGCCGGTATAACTGATGATCTCCCCACGCTGCTTCGTCGAGGCGGCGTCGGTGATGAGGGTGATGGAAGCGGTGCCAAAGGCCGCCAGCCCCAGCCCATGAAACATGCGCACCGCAACCAGCGGGGCGATGTCGTGAACGAAAATATAGAAGAATGGCGCAATGGCGAATATGGCGACGCCCGCCAGCAGCACCGACTTGCGTCCAGTGCTATCGATTTTTTTGCCAACCAGTGGACGGAAAAGTAACACGCCCACTGCAAACGCACTCATGACAACTCCTACCTGGGATTTGTTGCTGCCAATGGTGATTAAGTAGTTCGGCAGGGTGGGGAGAAGCGCTGCTGAACTCATAAAAAAAAGCACACGGGTGATCCAATTGAGGGTCAATTGTGGCGTGAAGAGAGTCGATTTCATGGGAGCGAAATATACGACCAAATTTTCTCAGTTGCAAATATCCTGACGATGATGAGTCCAGGGAACCTGAACCGGATTCGAGAGCATTCCGGGTCAGGTTT
>DASWHH010000362.1:0-6935 GCA_036398295.1 bacterium | reverse complement strand
ATTTACGGTGTGATGGTGGCGTTTGCGGTGCTCTTTCCAGATCGCGTCATTACCCTGCTGCTCTTTTTATTTCTGCCAATGCAAATTCGTGCCAAATATCTGGTAATGATTTTCGCAGCCATTTCTTTATTCTACGGAGTGTTCCGCATCGACGGCGGCGTCGCGCATTTTGCCCATCTTGGCGGGATGGCGGCGGGTTTCATCTACCTGAAGTTGGATTGGCGCATCGATTATTTCAGCACCTGGCTGCGGAGAAAACGCGAATCACGGCGTTTGCTGCAGAAGCTCAAGAACGAGCAGAACCAGCAGCGTTTTCGTGAGCGCGTCGACGCCATCCTCGACAAAATAAACGAGGTCGGCTACGACAAACTAAATGCCGAAGAAAAAAAGATTTTGCAGGAAGCCAGTGAGCAATTGAGCCGACAAAAGGAACCCGAAAACTAAGCATAAACGATGAGTACCACGCTTGACGGGGACGCCTGCAGGAAGTTTTTCGGTACAGCGCCTTTCTTCATTATCCTCCTTGTCCTATTCTTCCCTTCCCTGGTTTTGTGTCAAAGCCCCGAATGGGAAAGCCAGTTGAATTCCCGCGCCCGCAAACTGAGCAACGATTTTGAGTACGTCAGTCTGCAGGATGTGGCCGAAGTCTTGGGCGCCCACACCTATTACAGCAACAAAGTTCGAAAAGCAATTTTGTACTTAGGCGAGGAAAAAGTAACCGTTACCGCTCATAATCCTTTTGTTTTGGTAGGGCAGGCGATCCTGCAGATGCCCCTTGAAACCGGCTACGATGACGGCGATATTTTGGTGCCGACTAAATATTTCATCCCCATCGTGCGGGATGTCTTGGTGAAAACGGGTCTGCTTCCGGACAGTGCTTACCCCGATCTCGCGCCCGATGTAAACATCGCCGGCGTAACCGTTGAAGAAAAAACCAACGGCACGCTGATCATGATCAAAACCAGACGCGCATTTCCCAAAAACAATATCAGCACTCGTTTCAGCCGAGGGTGGCTATACGTGGATTTTCTCGAAGGGAAGATCGACCAGAAGACTTTTAAGCCCGAAATTCAAAACGGCCTGGTGAAACAGATTGTGCCGCTACAATTGGAACAGATGGTACAAATGTCGTTTCAGCTTAACCGCAATGTGGCCACGAAAGATTTGACCATCACCCAACAGGACAACGAAATCTGGATCACCATTCCCAATCCGGATAAATCAAACAGCGGCATCATCGCGAAGCTAAAAACGGATCGTGAAAAGTGGAAGATCGACCGCATTGTGATCGATCCCGGGCACGGCGGCCGCGATCCGGGCACCCGCAGCCGGAGCGGCGTGCGCGAAAAGGACGTGGTGCTGGCCATTGCCAAAAAACTAAAACGACTGCTGGAGAAAGATTCCGATATCGAGGTTTTCATGACCCGCGACAATGACGACTATCTTTCGCTAAAAGAACGCACTCAATTTGCCAACAAGATGGGCGGCAAGCTCTTCATTAGCATCCATGCCAACTGGAACCGCAATCCACAGGTAAATGGCGCCACCACTTATTTTCTAGGGTTGGCGAAGTCGGAGGAAGCGTCGGATATCGCCCAGCGCGAAAACGCCGTCATCAGTTACGATGCCAGCAACGGCAATGGCGCCGATTACTCGGCGGAGATGAAAATTCTGGCCGCCATGGCTCAGAACGACTACAATAAAGAAAGCCAGGACCTCGCAGCGATCATTCAGGGGACGATTGAGAAGCGCACGCAACTACCGGATCGAGGGGTGAAACAGGCGGGTTTTTATGTCATGGTGGGCGCTTCGATGCCGAACGTGCTGGTTGAAACCGCTTTCCTTTCCAACAACCGGGAAGAAAAGCTTCTCAAATCCTCATCATTTCAACAAAAAATGGCAGAGGCCATTTTCGAAAGCATCATCGGTTTCAAAAACAAATACGAAAAGAACTTGTGAATCAGGTCCGGGGGTTTTTTCTACGGGTTTCGAGGAAATAATGCCGCGAGACAACTACCCCTAACAACACCACTCCAAAGATCGTCACCACGATTACCAATCGCAAATTGTTCCCCTCGAATTTCACCGGGCTTGGGGAACCATAAACGACCAGCCCGGCCCAGAGGAAGGGATTGTGGTTTCCTGCTGTCATCAGGCTCTTTTGGGCTTGCTGTAAGGCTGCGGAGGTGTTCTGTCCTGCTTTCAGACTGGAATAGAAATTGAGCAGTAGTTCCCTACCCTGTCCTCCATTCCCTCCCCAGCGATTCATAACCATAACCGGAACGCCGGCGAAATTTAAAGCATGCAACAAAGCGTTACAGCCCATGCCTTCTATGTCCGTGCGCGGGGAGCTTGATTGGGTGACGCTATTGAGTGTGACAATTGTAGCGCTCAGCTTCATGTCGAACAGATCGCGGGTTTCGACGGAATCAACGCCGGCCGCGGAATCCTTCAGGTAGAATTTCGAGTACAGCGGTGAGCCGTCTTCCAGCGACCCTGGCGCTGTCAAGTGGATAGCTTTGTAATAAGGAACTCTATCCATGAATCGACTTCGGGTGGCGTCGCCCTCTGCACAAAAATCCGAGCTGCCGACCAATTGCACGATTTGTTTGGTTGCCAGGACCGCATCCTCAGCGCCATTCCGCTCGCTGCCGTGGTGATGATTTGTTCCGGTTTGCGATAATCCCGAAAACGCCAGCAACGACTTCTGCTTGCGGACGGTGCGGCGGTAAGGCCAATCCAGAAACTTCGCGTAGGGCACATAAGTAATGGCATGATCTTCCGCCAGAAAATGTGCGTTCTTATAATCGTATTTATCTGTGAGATCGTTGTAGTTGTCAATCATGATCTGCAATGGCACACGATTTAACACGTCGTCAGGCGCGATGATGAGGGCAGAGCCTTTCGGGATATAATCTTTTATCGGATCCAAGATAACCTGGTAAAGCTGCGCGGCCAGATCGAGACGAAACTCGTTGGAGGCGCCGTTGCCGGGAAGCGAAGCGGATGGGCTGTGGGAAAGAATCGGGTTAATCTGCTCGATCAAATTCTTCAGGTAGGTGGCACCGTAATCCGCACGAGCGCAGAAAATTGAATCGGCGCGGATGACGACGATATCGATAGTCTTCTCGCCGACCAGGTAGTGCACGAAGACACTATTCAGATCGGCGAGCCGTGACCGCAAGTCGGCAAGCGGTTCCGGCATAGGCTGCATCAAGCTATATAACTCGGGGTGCGATAGCATCAGGTCGGCGCGATAGGCCAGCCTTTCCTTTTCAATTCTATTGATATCGTTTTTGATTTGCGCGACGACATAGAGGTTGTCCTGCTGGTCGCGACGCCAGATATCCCAAAGCTCCTGCCGCTTACGATCGATCTCGCGGTTGAAATCGTCAAGTCGCCAGTGCTCGGAATCGGAAATGGTTTTATCGATAAGATATTTGATGGGCGCCACATCCCGAATATGATGGAATGTCTTGTAGGTTTCGCAGGCGAGATAGATTTTTTCCCGCTGATCCAGGAGAGAATACGCGGTAATGGCCGGCACAATAAGGTCATTCTTAAGATCGAAAAACTCTGCGTTGAGATCGTGGAGAAAAAGAAACCCGATCTGAGCGAGCAGCGTGAAGGCGGTGTCGGCGCGGACCGCTGCCAGCTTAGTAAAGTTTGCGGATAAATAGGTTGCAATCAGACCGGCGTTGCCGGCTAAAACCGACACCTCCGAGCCGATATCGCGTCCCAGTTGGATGGCATCCAAAAAGTAAGTTTCGGCCTTTTCGATATCGTTGTGCGCCAGCGACAACCGCCCCTGCATCCAGCGAATGTTGGCGGCGTTTCTCAAATTGAGGCTTTGCTTCGCTGCGGCATCTGCCAGCACCAGGTAATAATCTGCCGAATTGAGGTCCGTGCCAGAACGCAAGTACAGGTTGGCTAATTTCAATAAACAGGTCTGGCTGAGCTGGTACTGACCGGCATCCTGCGCAAATCGCAAAACCCGCCCATACTCTTCCTTTGCGCGATCTGTTTCCCCCTGCAGGCGATAGAGATCAGCCAAATTCATCAGCGCAAGATATTTGGATTCCTCTGAACCGGCAGCTTGAGCTGCCTCCACGCTACGATCCAGGTAATAAGCCGCTGCCAACCACCGACCCAGCTTTGTCAGAATGCGACCGGCTTCATTGCAGGCTTGCGATACCGCCTGCGGTCGGGATAATTCAGTCGCTTCAGCGGCCGCGAGTAGATAATTTTTTACTGCACGCTGATGATCGCCCATTTTCTCGTAGGCATGCCCCACATCCATGTTTAGATCGGGCAAACGGCTGGTTTCGCCCAAACGCTGCATGAGCGTTCTGGCCTGGGCACCGTTCCGGATTACCTGGGCGTATTTCTGATTTTCGAGATGGAGCAAGCTGAACCCCCGGTGAATCTCCATTTGCTCGCTCAAATCGGCGAATTTCACAGCGAGATTCAGTGCACGCAAGAAATAGTAATCCGCGGAGTCTGCAACGGACATCTGCGCATACGCGGCGCCCAACCTCCGCAGAAGCGGAATATTGTCCCACTGCACCTCATGCAGGTTTGACTCCAGCGCCTTCAAATAAGCGGAAACCGCCGCAGAATCTTCCCCAGATTGTAGATAGACATCGCCAAGAAGTCTAAAAGCAAACGGGTTTGGGTGATCGCGTACATTAATTAAGAGAGTGGAAATGGCTCCGCTGAGGTTTCCACCAGAGCGATATTTCCAAAATGCGTAACCGAGATCGGCGAGGTGCGATTGCGCAGGATTTTTCTTGAGGAGTCGGAAAACGGCCGGCAATGCATCGATGTTCTCGGTTTGCAGGGCAGACTCAACCAGCAGTTGGATGGCCTCGGGGGCGGCGGTGCCGCAGTCTAGCGCGAGCCGACAATGTTCGAAGGTCCGCTGGTTGTCTCCCGAGTAACGGGCGATATAAGCGGCACCGAGATGCAGGGCGGCATTTTCCGGCGCGTGCGTGATCCCCTGGCCAAAGTACGACTCACCGCTTTGCAAATCGCCACTATAGCGGTAGAAATCCGCCAGCCGTATGAACGCCTCGGTAAAAGTGGAATCCTCGGCAATCTGTTCCTTGAGCTGTTGAATCGCTTGCTGGAAACGCCCGTTTTCCGCCTCTGCCATAGCCGACTGAAAGTGTGATCGCGGCGGCGTAATTCGTGCAAAAACCGTAGTAATGAAACCTGTTAACGCGGCGCACCACACTGCCAGAGCAATCCAAAATCTGGAGTTGGTCATCTCCCCTCGAATCTTAAAGCGAATGTCTGAATTTTCCTAAAACGACCGAATATAACGATTTGATTTCAGGGTGTCAATCTTTTTTCGGGGATAAGCGGGTGGAATCATATTTTCGCAGATTCTCACTTTTTCTTTGACATTTTTTCACGATTTTTATATATTTTCCTGCCGTTCTCGGGAAAGGGCCTTCTCAAAAAATGAAATTCCAAACTCAAATTGCTCTGGCATCGGCATGCCTGCTGCTTTTTTCGATTCCCCGGTGCCTGGCCAATAACAAGGATAAACGCCCAAATTCACTTCAAATCTCGGTGAACCGTAACGGTCGCGCACCTAAGATTGATGGCTATCTAAGCAAGAATGAGTGGAAGAATGCGGCGGTGATTTTTAACTTCACCCAAAAGGAGCCCCGGGAAGGCGAGCCGGTTTCCGAACCCACCTTTGTGCTCATCACTTACGATCACAAAAATATCTATTTTGGGATTCGCTGTTTTGACAGGGAGCCGGGTAAGATCGTCGCCAATGAAATGCGGCGCGACTCCGATCTCTCAAACAACGATTACGTGGAAATCATCATCGACACATTTTATGATCAGAGAAATGCCTACTATTTTGCCACCAATTCGCTGGGCGCGCGTCTGGACTCAGAAATCAAAACTGAAGGCGCGCATATCAACTGGGATTGGGATGGCATCTGGCACACCTCCGCCCGGCGCGATAACCTGGGCTGGACGGCTGAGGTCGAGATTCCATTCCGAACTCTGCGATTTGAAGAGGGCGAGGACATTAGTTGGGGCATCAACTTTGGCCGTTACATTCCGCGCAAACGGGAAGAAGCCTACTGGTCGCCGATATCCCGCAACGATGATTTTGATGATTACGGCAAATTCAAAGCCTCAAAGTTTGGCGTTCTCAAGGGCATCAAATACCAGGGGCATGATAAGCGGTTGCAGATCAAGCCCTATGCCATCGGCGGCTTGGAGAAAAATTTTGTCACCAACCGACCAAACGTTTTACCGAGCGCCTCCGATAATCGGGTCACCGATGTCGGGCTCGATGCCAAAGTTCATCTCACTTCGAACATCATTTCAGATCTCACCGTCAACACGGATTTCGCACAGGTCGAGTCCGATGTGGAACAGGTCAATCTTTCCCGGTTCAATTTGTTTTTTCCGGAAAAACGGGATTTCTTTTTGGAAGGATTGGATATCTTCAATGTTGGCGAGGAATCGTATGCGGAACCATTTACGCTGCTTTTCTTCAGCCGGCAGATTGGCTTAAACACCGACCCCACCACCTTTGAAACCCGGGAGGTCCCAATCCTGGGTGGCGTCAAAACCACCGGCAAAGAGGGGTCATATGAAGTCGGCTTTCTTGATGTTGTCACCGACGATCTCAATTACACCAACCTCGACACCAGCCTGGTCACGATTCCGAAGACCAACTATCTCTCCCTTCGATTGAAGCGGGATATTTTCAAACGATCATATTTAGGTGTGATGGCGCTCAGCAAAGACCCCCTCAATGGCGACAACTACAACCGCACGTTCGCCATCGACGGTTTTTTCTCCTTTGATAATAACATCTCGCTGAACGGCTATGTGGCCTAAACTTTTACACCTGGACTACAAGGGGATGATTACAACGGCTTTGTTGATCTGTCGTGGGG
>DASWHH010000361.1:0-2434 GCA_036398295.1 bacterium | reverse complement strand
GCACTCAGAGTCCGCTGGATTTCGATCTTGATCTGGCCAAAAATGCCTCGGAGGAAAATCCTGTTTACTATGTGCAGTACGCGCATGCTCGCATCTGCAACATTCTCAAATTTGCTCGCGAGCAAGGTCAGCCGCTCTCCGAACAGGCTGAATTGGATCTTCTGAATGAACCCGAGGAGATGACACTCATCAAAAAGTTGCTGGAATACCCCGATGTAGTTTCAAAAGCTGCCCGCTATCTTGAACCGCACCGCTTGCCCACCTATTTACAGGAATTGGCGGCCACCTTTCATCGCTTTTATCATCACCATCAGGTGGTTTCGAGTGCTGTCGAGTTGACGAAAGCCAGGCTGGTGCTGGTAGAAGGCACGCGCATTGTCCTCGCGAACGGACTGGCGATGCTGGGTATTTCGGCGCCGGAGCGGATGTAGCCGGGATATGTTTTTCATCTATAAAAGTCGAAATGCCGCTTTACCAATCTCAGCGCGCGATATGACTGAATCTGAACGGAGGTATTATGAAAAAGAAAAATAGGAAAAGTCGTATTGACCCTATACCTGAAGAATTTTCGAGCTATGAGGAGGCTGCAACTCGCCAGCGACTTGTTGCGAAACCAAATCACAACAGCCTAACTACGATCAGTCTATAAAGGCATTATTCATGAGCATCCTCGTCGTTGGTTCAGTCGCCCTCGATCACGTTGAAACGCCATTCGGCTCAGTTAAAGATGCCCTCGGCGGGTCGGCCATTTATTTCAGCGCCGCCGCCTCTTACTTTGCAGCGGTGCGCGTGGTGGGTGTGGTGGGCGAAGATTTTCCGCATGACCAATTGGGATTCTTAAAAAAGCGCACGGTAGATTTTCAGGGACTCGAAACCCAACCCGGTAAGACATTTCGCTGGGGCGGCCGCTATGATTTTGATTTGAATTCCCGCACCACTCTTTTCACCCATCTTAACGTCTTTGAACATTTTGATCCGGTGATTCCGGAGTCTTACCGCGACAGCGAGTATATTTTTTTGGGAAACATTGCGCCCGAACTGCAACTGGATATTTTAAAGCAAATCCGTTCCCCGAAATTGGTGGCGCTGGACACAATGAATTATTGGATAGAAGGGAGCCTTCCCGATCTCCGTAAAACCCTCGAAAAGGTGCAGGTGCTGTTACTCAACGATTCCGAGGCGCGGCAACTTGCGCAGGAAGCAAACCTGGTGAAAGCCGCGCGCATCATCTGCAAAATGGGACCAGAGGTTCTGGTTATCAAAAAGGGCGAACATGGCGCGCTTTTGTTTATGGGAAATGATGTCTTCTGGGCGCCCGCCTACCTGCTGGAGACCATCTACGATCCCACCGGCGCCGGCGACACCTTTGCCGGCGGATTTATTGGGTACCTCGCAAAACTCGGCATCGTTAGCCCGGACAACTACAAACGCGCTTTGGTTTTTGGCAGCGCCATGGCCTCGTTCTGCGTCGAAAGTTTCAGCGTGGATCGATTGCAGGATTTGAAACCCGAAGAAATCCGCGCACGCTTCACGGCGTTTTGGCACATGACGAATTTCGATCATCTCAACAGCGGATTTTAGATTTGGGTCAATGAAAATAGCCACGTCCTACGCTTCGCCATCAAGCTAATCTCCCGAGTTTGCCGAAAAATTTATTTGCGCTTGCCCATCTGTTTTCTTATTTTAAGGTTAGACTTAAATCCAGGTAAGACGCCATGACTCAGACCGTACAGCAATTTCCGCGTGAAACCATCAAGTTCAACTACGACGATTATTTGCTTCTGCCGGATGACGGGAACCGATATGAAATAATCGAGGGAGAACTATTTATGGCGCCCGCGCCTTCAATAAAACATCAGGATAATTTGTTTGAATTGGGAGTTAGAATTCGGGAATTCGTCAAAAAGAAAAAGCTTGGAATTGTTTTTCTGTCGCCATGTGACGTCGTCTTATCGAACACGAGCATTATCCAACCTGATATCGTTTTTGTTTCAAAAGAGAACCGAGGAATTATCACCGAAAAAAATATTCAAGGCGCCCCAGATCTGGTGATAGAGATTATCTCGCCAAATACTGCTGAGAGAGATCTGGTGCTGAAAAAGAAGCTGTATGCCAAGCACGGCGTCAAAGAGTATTGGATAGTGTTTATCAAGGAGCAGAAGGTAGAAGTCTACCGGCTGGCAGAACAAACGTATATTTTGGACCGCCTTTATGAGAAGTCAGATATTTTGAAAAGTCCGCTGATCGCAGGATTGAAAATTCGTCTGTCCGAGGTCTTCCGCGAACTCGGTGATTATTTCTAATGACCCCGCAACAACTCTCCCAAAAAGCTATCGCACGTCTACAATCCTTGAGCAATCCCAGTTCGGCGGAAGGGGTGAAGCGATTTTTCAAACCGCATGAGCAGATTCATGCCTATGGCGCAAGCCTTGCG
>DASWHH010000360.1:0-4789 GCA_036398295.1 bacterium | reverse complement strand
CACACGATGTCCACCACCACGTCCTTTTTGAATTGCTGACGATACTCGATGGCGATTTTGGCCACTCTTACCGCCGCGTCCGGATCGTCGCCGTTGACGTGGAAAATCGGCGCCTGCACCATTTTGGCGACGTCGGTGGCGTAGGGCGAGGATCGCGTTTCCTCGGGAGTAGCCGTGAAGCCGATTTGATTATTAATGATGATGTGGATCGTGCCGCCGGTGCGATAACCTTTGAGCTGCGAAAGATTCAAAGTTTCCGCCACGACGCCCTGCCCGGCAAACGCGGCATCGCCGTGAATGAGAAGCGGGACGATGTGGCTGCGCGCGGTGTCCTGCGCCCGTTCCTGTTTGGCGCGCACAATACCCTCGACCACCGGGTTCACCGCTTCGAGATGGCTGGGATTCGGCACCACCGAAACTTTGATGGCGCGTCCATCTTTGGTCGTGTAATTGCCCGTCGCGCCCAGATGATATTTCACATCGCCGCTGCCTTGCACGGTATCGGGATCGATGTTGCCTTCGAACGCGGCAAAAACCGAAGCGTACGGCTTCTTCAAAATGTTCACCAGCACATTCATGCGCCCACGGTGCGCCATACCGATTACTGCCTCATGCCCTTCGAGGGTGACAGCGCAATTCAGAAGATGCGCCAGAACCGCTAACGTCACCTCCCCGCCTTCCACCGAGAAACGCTTGTGGCCGATGAACTTGGTGTGCATGAATTTTTCAAAAACCTCCGCATTGGTGAGATGCATCAAAATGTGGCGGCGGGTTTCGTCGTCCAATGGCGCATAGGCCGGCGACGATTCGATGCGCTGCTGTAGCCACGCTTTTTCATCCGGATGCTGGATGTGCATATACTCGACGCCGGTTTTTTCACAATAGGTTTTTTTTAGAATGTCGAGAATTTCGCGCAAGGTGGCGCTGTCGCGGTTGCCCAGTCCACCGGTGATGAATTCGCGATCGAGATCCCAAATAGTGAAGCCGTAGCTCGCCGGATCCAATTCTGAATGATAGTGGCCGCGCTCGCCCAGCGGATCGAGATCGGCGATGAGATGGCCACGTACACGATAGAGGTTGATGAGCTGCAGCACGCGCGCCTGTTTCTCGATGGCCTCGCGATTTTGATTACTGCTGAAGAGCGACGGGTTGTAATCCGTCGACCAACTCACCGGTTTGTGGGGAATATTTAACGTCTCGAAGATTTCCTCGTAAAATTCATCTTCGCCGGTGAGCAGCTCGTGAACGCGCGCCAAGAATTGTCCGGATTCCGCGCCCTGAATGATGCGATGATCGTAGGTACAGGTGATGTTCATCACCTTGCTGAGTCCGAGGGTGGCCAACGCCTCGTCGGACATGGCGTGGTATTCGGCGGGATATTGAATCGCACCGGTGGCGATGATCGCGCCCTGGCCGGCCATCAGCCGCGGCAGCGAGGCAACGGTTCCTACCGTGCCCGGATTGGTGAGGGTGATCGTCGTGCCCTGAAAATCCGCCGGATCGATGCTGCTTTTACGAGTGCGAGCGATGAGATCGTCATAAGCTGATACAAATTCCCGGAAATTCATGCGATCGGATTTCTTGACGTTGGGTACAATCAGTGAACGCGAGCCATCTTTGCGTTCCACGTCGATCGCCAATCCGAAATTGACCGAACCCTTTTGCAGCCGCTGTGGCCCGCCGTCAGTAACAACTAAACTCGAATTGATGACTTGATGATCTTTCAGCGCCTTGATGATCGCCCAGGCGATGATGTGGGTGAACGAAATTTTGCCGGCGCGGCGGCCGCTCAATCCCGCGTTGATGATCTTGCGGTTTTCTTCCATCACCTTCACCGGGATGGCGCGCTGCGACGTGGCGGTGGGGATGGTGAGACTCGCTTGCATATTTTCGAGAATTTTGGCGCCAGCCCCGCGAATGGGAATCAGCTCATCCTCGTCCTCGAGATCGATGGGCGCGGCCATCGGTGTCGTTGGCCGGGCGCTGACATCGACCGGCTGAGGTTTTGTCAATTCCTCCGCGATTTCCGCAACACGTTCCTCGGGTCCGTTCTCGTGGTTGCCGAGATTTTCAAAAAAGTCCCGCCAACTCTGGCTCACCGAATCGCGATCGTTAAGATACCGATCATACATCTCTTCGATGTATCCGGAATTCCAGCCAAAAGAATCAAGAATGCGTTTTTCGGTTTTATCTATATTCATGATCGTTCCGAAAAGATTTAACCACCGATTACACCAATTTCACTATTTCTTTGTTTGAGGCCTTTTGATTCGTGCAATGAGTGAAATTTGTGGTTCAAGGTTTTTTCTTATGTAGTGAAAGCACCCGTGCTTTTTGTCCTTCTTTCTGTTGCGTAGGCTCCGGGTCCGCCTGGGGAGCTACCGTTTCTGGCAGCACCAGCTTTTCAATGCGAATCGATGTGCCGCCCATGGTGAAGTCCGCACCGCGAATTTGCTCGTCGTCAATGATCCAGGTCACGATTTGAGGTGGGATGGTCAGCATCAAGAATTTCACCTGCCACCACTTCGGTTTGATGTCGGGGCCTATTTTTTCGACGCGGGCGTAAAGCATTGGTTTGTTTTCGAAATGGATGAGAACAAGATCGTTTTCGAGTATTGGACGCTGTTTAGTATTCATGACGGGCCTGAATTTTTAGTTTAAAAAAATACCGAGTTGCGACCTAATAATCAATGAAATTCTTTTGCTTGATTTTGCCAGCACGAAAGGCTAACTTTCTCACACTAACAAAACGAGGGTGGCCGATGGCAGAGGAAGAACGCGCTACAGGACGTTGTAATTTGCCCGGGACGATCGTGCGTCTGATAAGACCCAAATACGCCGATCGCTCATTTGATCGTGAATTTTGGCAAAGCCGGTGGACGCGGGAACGGTTTGCAGCGCCGTGGCAGTTTGTTGTTGATATGAGAATTTTTCGAGGCGAAGATGAAGTTGAACCCCGATTACTTCGACATGTTCAGGGCAGTGAATACCGCCAACGTTGGATATTTGATCCCAAATGATCTCCCACCATTACACAATGCTCGCCCCCTTTCGTCCCCATCCGTTAGTTCGCGGCGGTCATTTGCAAACCATTATCGGTTACTACCTGTCAAACCCCAAAACCATCAGCCAGACGAAACTACACTTAGTGCCGCTTCCGGATGCCGACAAACTGGTGCTGTGCGAAAATCGACCCAGCAGGAAAGCTGGCTATCCAGCTGTGATCGTTTTTATGCACGGATTAGGCGGCCACGCGGAGTCACCTTACATGCTGCGCCTGGCGGAGATGTTTCGCCATCGCGGGTGGATTGCCTTTCGCATGAATCATCGCGGTTGTGGCAAAGGCGTCGGGCTGGCGCGACACCTGTATCATTCCGGACGCAGCGATGACCTCAGCCGTACGTTGATGCACGTTTCCAAAATTTATCCCGGCATACCGTTGATAGCGGCGGGATTTTCCCTGAGCGGCAACGCGCTGCTGAAACTGCTTGGCGAAGGCCGGGATCCGATTCCGGCAAATTTGTGCGGCGCCATCGCCGTCACTCCGCCCATCGATTTGTCTAAATGCGCGGTGGCCTTGTGCAAAACCAGCAACTATGTGTACGACCTGCGTTTTGTGCGAATGCTGAAGGACACCATCCGCGAGCGCCAAATGCATTTCTCCGATTTCCCGAAAATAAAGTTTCCGCTGCGAATGACCCTTCGCGACTTCGATGAAATGTGCACGGCGCCCCGCAATGGCTTCACATCCGCCGAGGATTATTACACGAAGTGCAGCGCCAAACAATTTTTGATGGGCATATCCGTGCCAACATATTTACTCGCCAGCGCCGACGATCCCTTTATTCCGAGAACCAGCTTTGACGATTTGCCGGAAAACCAAAATCTGACCGTTCATATCACCAGCAGCGGCGGGCACATGGGATTTGTCGCATCAGAAAAAACACCGCTCGGTTCTTACAACTGGATGGATTATGCGATTCTCAGGTGTGCGGAAGAGTTTGTGAAAGAATATGTTGGAGTACCAGAACTAATCAGTGGACGGTAGGCAGTAGTTGGCAGTAGGCAGTAAGCAAAGCAGTGGGCAGTAAGCAATTGACAACAACTGACAATCAATGACGCCCAGCCACGATTTGCCTACAGTCAATAATCAACAATCATTTGACTATCTTCACCCGCACCGCCTTATCGCCTTTCATATCTTGCTTTACGTCAAATTTCACCCGCTGGCCTTCACGAAGGCGTTTGTCTTTTATCGAAGGATCAAGATCGCTGGAATGCACGAACAGCTCCTCATCGTCATCTGACACAATGAAGCCGAATCCCTTGCCGGCTTCCCATTTTTTTACATAACCGGATTGCATAAGCTCTCCCTTTTTTGTTTTTATATAATAGCGAATGCTCACACGCTAATCAAGGGACGTTTTCAATTTGCCGATTTGCGGTTGACATTTCTCAGAGGAATGATATATTGATGACTGTTTTTCATTACAACAACCCTAAAGGAGGGAGTGAATATGTACCAAAAAATTGGCGTTTCTCTTATCTTTGTTTTGTCGTTGGTTTGTTTTATTGTTGGCTGTGCGAAGAAGGAGGCAGCGCTGACCACAGCCACGGCGCTTATGAATCCAACCCAGGGTAACACGGCGAGTGGCACCGTGACTTTCACGAAAGAGGAAAGCGGGATGCGGGTCGTGGCGCATTTCGAAGGCGTGCCACCCGGCGACCACGGTTTCCACATTCATGAAAATGGCGATTGCAGCGCCCCGGACGCCAGCTCGGCCGGAGG
>DASWHH010000359.1:0-2950 GCA_036398295.1 bacterium | reverse complement strand
TTGCTCATACAAATGATAGAGAAGCATCCCGAAGACAGGATTGCCATCGAGATTCTCAAGGAAAATTTCGATGATTTCACCAACAAGCGCTATGAGAAGATTGCCAAGAAGATGAACATCAGCTTTGACGAAATTCGCATGGCCATCGAGGAAATCACCAAGCTCAATCCCAAGCCCGGCGAAGGCTATGTGCTCTTTCATCAAAATGTGATAGTCCCCGACCTGGTGGTGGAACGGGATGACGACGGCTTTCGGGTTCACATGAACGACTGGAACATCCCGCATCTCCGTATCAACAACTCCTACAAAAAATTGCTGCTTGACAAAAAAACTTCCACCAAAGAAACTCGTGATTACATTCGCCAGAGCCTGGAATCCGCGCGCTGGCTCATCAACTCCATTCATCAGCGGCGGGCGACGATTTTAAAAGTTATGGAGACTATCGTCGAGAAACAGCACGATTTTTTTGAGCGCGGTAAGGAGCATTTAAAACCGATGATCCTCAAGGATATCGCCGATGAGATCGGCATGGACATTTCGACCATCAGCCGGGTCACCAACGGCAAATATGTGCAAACTGAATACGGCGTGTTTGAGTTGAAGTACTTTTTTAGCGAGCGCATCAAAAGCGATGTCGGCGAAGATGTTTCCAACAAAACCATTAAAGCTCTGATTAAAGAAATTATCGAAAAAGAAGATCCTAACAAACCTCTTAACGACCAGCGCATCGCGGTGATGTTGAAGGGGAAGGGATTTAACGTGGCTCGGCGTACGGTGGCAAAATACCGCGAACAGATGATGATCCCGGTTTCGCGCTTACGCAGAAAACTCTAATCTCATGAAAATCATCAAAAGCACCACCATTTTGGGCGTTCGCCACAAAGGCAAAAACGCTATGGGCGGCGATGGGCAGGTTACCTTTGGTGATGCGGTCCTGAAAATGAGAGCCAAAAAGATTCGCAAAATTTACAACGACACCGTACTGGCGGGATTTGCCGGGGCGTCGGCGGATGCGTTTACCCTTTTTGAAAAATTCGAAGGGCGTCTCGAACAGTACAGTGGCAACTTGAGTCGCGCCGCGGTGGAACTGGCAAAAGAATGGCGAACCGATCGTTTCCTACGCCGGCTGGAAGCCCAACTGGCGGTGATGGACAAAAAGAGCATGTTTCTCATCTCCGGCACTGGTGACGTCATCGAACCTGATGATAACATTATCGCGATAGGTTCAGGTGGTGGCTACGCTATGGCAGCCGCCGGCGCCCTGGCAAATTTTTCGACTCTATCTGCCAGGAATATCGTTGAGGAGTCGTTGAAAATAGCGGCCAGAATTTGCATTTATACTAATCTCGATTTGACCATCGAAGAACTGTAACGTACAGGAACCGGAATGTTGGATATTAAGGAATTCACCCCCCGCCAGATTGTTCAGGAATTGGATAAATACGTCATTGGCCAGGGCAAGGCAAAGAAGTCGGTGGCCATCGCCCTGCGTAACCGCTGGCGGCGCTTGCAGGTGGGGGAAGATCTCCGCGATGAGATTTATCCGAACAATATCATCCTGATTGGCCCCACCGGGGTTGGCAAAACGGAGATTGCGCGGCGGTTGGCAAAATTAGCCAATGCGCCGTTCATAAAAGTTGAGGCGTCGAAATTTACCGAGGTCGGCTACGTCGGCCGCGACGTGGAATCCATCATTCGCGACTTGGTGGATCTGGCGGTTTCGATGGTGAAATCCGAGAAGGCGAGCGAAGTTCAGGAGTTAGCTGAACGGCACGCCCAGGAGCGCTTGTTGGAACTGTTGTTGCCGCCACGCCCGAAGGCAAAAAAACTGGCGGAAGCTGATAACTCGAATTCGGATGAGGCTGAGGAGAGGTACAAACGCACACGCGACAAACTGAAAAAGTCGCTGGACAGCGGGGAGTTGGAGGAGCGCATGGTGGAGTTGGATGTCAATGCCGAGCAATTCCCGCTGATGCAAATCATCTCGCCGATGGGGGTGGAAGAAATGGGGGTCAATCTGCAGGATATTTTTGGCGGCATGATGCCAAAGAAAACCAAACGTCGGAAAATGAAAATTGCCGATGCGCGCAAATATTTGACCCAGGAGGAGGCGCAAAAACTCATCGATATGGAGCAGGTGGTTCAGGAAGCGATTCATCGGGCGCAGAATTCGGGCATCGTGTTTTTAGATGAGATTGACAAAATCGCCGGAGAGGATCACAGCGCCGGTCCGGATGTTTCCCGCGAGGGCGTGCAACGGGATTTGCTGCCAGTGGTCGAGGGCACCAGCGTGTTTACTAAATATGGAATGGTGAAAACGGATCACATTCTGTTCATTGCTTCTGGCGCCTTTCACGTTTCGAAGCCGTCAGACTTGATACCGGAATTGCAAGGGCGGTTCCCCATTCGGGTTGAGCTCGAGAAACTCACGGCCGCGGATTTTATTCGAATTCTCACCGAACCGGAAAATGCGCTCATCAAGCAGTACATCGCGCTACTGCAGACGGAGGGAGTGAAGTTAGAGTTTAGCGGGGACGCGGTCGAGGAGATCGCCGACATCGCCAGCCAGGTGAACAACAAGACCGAGAACATCGGGGCGCGGCGGCTACACACGGTGTTGAATGCGCTGCTGGAAGATTATCTGTTTCAGGTGCCGGATAAGAAAATGAAAAATGTGAAGATCACGCAAGAGATCGTGCGCAAGACGTTGCGGGAAATTGTGGAAGATGAGGATCTGAGCCGGTATATTTTGTAGCCTGGAGTAAATTAAAAGAGAGTTATTCTTGATTTTATTTGATGAGGTGTTTGTTATGCCCAGAACAGAGACGATAAGAGCGCGAGTTGAACCTGATCTCAAGGAAGAGGTAGAGAGAATCTTTAGAAAGTTAGGGTTACCCAGAACGGAAGCAATCAGCTTATTCTATCACCAGGTTAGGCTTCGCAGAGGTTT
>DASWHH010000358.1:0-6778 GCA_036398295.1 bacterium | reverse complement strand
TGAACAATCGGTGGCCCTCAAATTCTTTCGTCAGGATCACGTCGCCGGGTACGGCTGGACTTTCTCGCTCGTCCCGTGTGCCCGGTTCTTGGACTTTAACCTCCACCGCGTAAACCGTGCCCGTCTGGCTGTCCTCAAGTTTATAAATTTGAGGCTTGGAGGTGGTGCTCGGAATTGGGCTGGTAATCAGGTATTTTTCGGCATTCGCGGCAAAATCAGGATTGCCTTTCAGGGCGGATTCTCTGAGACTGCTGCATGATGCCATAATTGGAATCAACAAAAAGTAACGCAGTTTTGTGGACTTCATCATTGCTTCTCCCTGAAATTATTTGAAAACGATGGCCTTTGCTTCTGCGCATTTTAGCAATTGAACGTTAAAGGCCGTGCTTGACTCGGGCTGTACCTGGGGTTCAGTAGAAAACTGAAGATCGAAAATGGCATCGGCTCCGCGTTTGCCAGCCGCTTTCTTAAGATGATTGATAGTTTTGGGATCGGATAATTCACGCCATTGCAATAGTCCGGCTTCCACCTCCACAAATACCATCCCGATCACTTTATACTCTTTGTTGGGGCGCTCTCCAGGAGGGAAAACGATTACCTCATAATCTGCCGGCTTGCGCGGATAGCTTTCCGTTCCAACTTTGAGGAACTGAACTTTGGGTCCACATCCTAAGGCCATAAATAGTAACAAAGCAGCCCCAACTAATGCTCTCAAAAACGTTGAACACAACATAGCAACCCTCCAATGTGAATGACATAAACTACAAACGGCTGCGCGTGACAGAGTGGGTTTTATTTGAACTGGATTCCCAGACCAAGGCCGAGCACAAAGCGGATTTTGTCATTTAAAAAGTCATCAATTGGGACCCTAAAAAGGATACCGGGGCGAACTGCGCCCAGCCCCACGCTGAAAGCAAGACCTAGTTGATGCGCCATCCGGCCTTGTCTGGGGTTGAACCTGGAAAGGTAGGGAGTATCCCCTCCCAAGAGATAACGACCTGTGATGCCGGCCATAATATTGACTTGCCTGATTTGATAGGCACACTGAAGCCCATGATCTTTTCGTCAGGCAAAATCTTCTAAATAGGGATATACCTGGCCGCCAGTCAGGCCGAAGTGCGCCGTCTACGCCACCAATCAATGACCCCGCCGGTGCCTTCCACGACCGCAGCCCCCAGCGGGTGATGAGTCACACGGAGTTTTCGCCACAGCCGTCGCTGACTTGCCAAGCGAGACGGAAAACTCCTGTGTGAGCGCTACGAGGCTGGCAACCCATAATTGCTCTTTGGTCGTTCTGTCGAAGCAATCGCAATGCCATGGCCCGGCAGGTTGAACGCTCCCGACACGGTCTGGTCTTTTTTTGAGGAGGATGGACTGGGCAAGCTTACAGATAGTGGTCGCCGGAGTAGATGCCGAACGCTGGCGCTGTAAAGTCTATTCTACTTGAGATGAGAAGTCGGTTCACAGGCTTTCCAATCCATAACGCTCGATCTTGTTGAGCAGTCCCCGCCGGCTGAGACCCAGACTCTCAGCTGCCTTGGTACGGTTACCGCTGAATTTTCTTAGCGCTTCAACGACCATCGCACGTTCCAATCCTTCAACGGCTTGCGGCAGCGAGGTTTCACCCACTCTCAGGTCCGGGGCAGCGGCCCGGGTTTCGCCAACACGAATTTCATCGGACAATAGATCCTCTCCAACGATTCTTGCGTCCACGTCCGCCAGCGCCACACAGCGCTCCACAATATTTACCAGTTCACGGACATTGCCCGGCCACTGGTACTGCTGCAGTCGGGCGATGGTTTCTTTGGAAAATCCCTGCAGCGGCTTGTTCATAGCCTGAGAGAATTTTTTCAAAAACTGGTTGGCCAAAAGCGTGATATCATCTTTACGCTCGCGCAACGAGGGGAGCCTTACGGTCACGACTTTCAAACGAAAAAGTAGCTCTTCTTTGAATGAGCCCTGTTTCACCGATTGCGACAAATCCTGGCTGGTAGCGCAGATGATGCGAACATCCACCTTCACCGGAAGCGTGCCGCCCACCGGGCGAACTTCGCTTTCCTGAACGGCCCGCAGCAGCTTTGCCTGCAGTGCGGGGCTCATGTTGTTTATTTCATCAAGAAACAACGTACCGCCATCAGCCGCCTGAAACAACCCTTTCTTGTTTTCGCTGGCGCCGGTGAACGCTCCTTTCACATGGCCAAAGAGCTCGCTTTCCAAAAGTTGCTCCGGTAGCGCCCCGCAATCGACGGCCACGAAACGTTTGCTTTGGCGCGGACCGTTATAATGAATGGCGCGGGCGACCAACTCTTTGCCGGTGCCGCTCTCCCCTTCGATGAGCACGCGGACGTCGGTGGGAATTACTTTCTCTAAAAGGTCGAACACCTTCGTCATCGCCGAACTTTGACCGACGATCTCTTCAAAACGATGAGTGCGCTGCACCTCTTTTTTGAGATAGAGATTCTCCTCTTCCAACTCGCGAAAGCGGCGCGCGTTTTCCAAAACTTGCCCGGATTGCGACGCGATGATGTTGAGCAGCCGCAGATGTTTTTCGCTGAATGCGTTTTCATTTTCGCCGCCGTGCAAAACCAGCACGCCCAGCACATCGCCGCGATTTTGAATGGGCACGGCCAAAAGCGCGGTCAAAGGACAATCTGACAAATCCACGCTTTTGAAGCGCGCGTCCTCTGCGAGGTTGTTGATCAAAACCGATTCCCGCTGCTTCAAAATCGAGCCGGCGGCGATCATCGCGATTTGCTTGATCATAATCTCATGTTTGTTGGTCCCTTTTCTCACTAAGGTGGTGAAGCTCTGCTCCTGCTGATTTTTCATTAGCAGAATCGTTCCTTGGCGCGCGCCGCTGAGGGCCGTGGCTTCGTTCAGAATGGTGTTGATGATAGAATCCATATTCAGCGTGGTTGAGATGGCGAGGGCGAGCTTGTTGAGGGATTGCAACTCGCGGATTGATTGACTCAATTCAGCAACTTCAGGGTCGGTGGATGGCATAGCGCTTGCTTTCGGAAAACGGTGGCTCTAAGCAAATGCAATAAACACAACTTTTTGCAAATGTAACAGCTTGACAGGGGATTGTCAAGTTGAATTTTATTTCTTGCTTCTGAATTTAATTCAGTTAAATTTTTCGGAAACCAAGGCTATTGCAGGAGTGATGATTTGAGAGAAGGATTTCATCCCGTATCCGGCTCCTTTTTCGTAGCGTTGTTTGCACTGTTTCCTGCCGCCGCATTTGCCCAACGCCCGCCAGCGGTGCCGGTCAATCTGAGTTATTTGCGCAGTGATTTTATTCAGCCAGGCGCTCGACCGGCTGCCATGGGCGGGGCATTCATTGGCGCGGCGCAGGACGAAATTGCTGCGGTTATCAATCCTGCCGGGCTGCCCTATTTGCGGACGGCCGGCGCCTCCGTTCATTTACGTGCATTCAAACTTGATGGCCGTTTCGATTCCGATCAGTTCGTCATCGCGGCGTTTTTTCCGATCAAAAAAATCAATCTGGCGTTTTCGCGGCAGGTCATCTTCAACACCCGTTTCAGTTTTGAGAATCAACAATTCGTGACATTTGGTTCCAATCCAACCTTGCGCCAGGTTTTGGGCGGTCTCGGTAATTTTCCCGGAACGCAAGCGTTGGTCGATTTTCATGTGTTCAAAGATCGTTGGTCTTTGGGCTATCAAATCTGGGACAAACTCAGCCTCGGGGTCACCGCTTCAAATTTCACTATTGACCTTCATTTGAAAGAGCAATCTTTCCTGGATCCACTGATCGCCGAGGGCAGCGCCCCGCGTGGCAACATCCCGGAAACAACCTATTCAACTTCCACCCTTGAGCGGCGGGACGGTTTGGTCTGGGGGTACAGCCTCGGGTTGATGGCGACGTTAATTCCGGACAAATTCTATTTTGGCGCAGTAGTGGATTTCAATCCAAGTTTCGATTTGCAGAGTCAAATCTTTCTGCCGGAGTACCGGCTGGAAAATCTTGTCCTGCCGGCAGAAACTCCCGAAAACAACAGTTTCAAATTCTCGGTTCCCGACGTGCAGGGAATTGGATTCTATTATCGGGTCACCAATCTTTTGCATCTCACTTTCGATTTGGTGCGGCGAGAATATCGTGATCTACTTTCGGGCGGTAATGCGAGTATCTTGAACATCCCCGCCGACGACGAATTCGACCAGGCCTCCCTTGAGTTCCGCGACCCCGACGGACAACCTGATTTGTCCATTGACAATGCTATCGAGCTTCATCTCGGCGTGGAACGGCTTTTTCGCATCAAGAGATTTGGGATTGTTCCGCTGCGGTTCGGCATTTTCAATAGTCCACGGCATCGCATTCATGCCCGCGCTGCCAACGCCGAACTCCAAAGATTATTTCCCCCTGGCACGAGCGACTATTTTTTTTCGTTTGGAACAGGAGTGGTCGGTCGGAAATACTACAAGTACGATTTGGGTGCCAGTTTTTCCGATGACGGCTGGCAGTTGTTTTTTTCGGCAACCTTCAAGGTCACTGAATATTGACGAAAAATAAAAAGTGAAAGGTCGGGTTGAATTGACTTGAATACCGTTTCGGAAATCAAGTCCTGCCGGCTGAAAGGCTCGCCAATAGCAGATTTAGAATCTCAGTGCCAGATGTTTACGGCATCGGATTTTACTATCGACCGCTGGCCACGTAAAGAGTATTCCGATCTCAAGATTGGGAATGATCTTAACGTAGTGACGGATGATGAATTTGACGAGCAAAGCCAAACCTATCGGGACCCTGATGCCAAAGCCGATTTGACGATTAAGGATGCCACCGATAGTGTACCGAACTATTGATGAAACATTTTCGGAACCGAATTAAAATGAATGCGCAAATCTTCAAAAGTCATCGACTTTGGGTCCTTGACGGCATATTCTTGTTGTCAGTGAGTTTTGTCCCAGTGTATGCCGTTGCCCAATCGCGTCCGCCGATCGTGCCCCTAAACCTGAGCTACCTCCGCATCAATTTCATTCAGCCGGCCACCAGGCAAGCTGCCCTCGGCGGCGCCTTCATCGGCGCGGCCCAGGATGTCACCGCCGCCGCCATCAACCCCGCCGGGCTGGCCTACCTGCGAAGTGTCGAGGCCACCATGCACCAGCGGCTTGGGCATTATGAATTCGATGTGAACGCCGGCAGCCGCTCTAACCCCGGCGCTCAAAAGACGGTCACAGATCATAATTTTGATCAAACCTTCGCCAGTGTGTTCTTGCCATTAAGAAGGGTCTCAATTGCGCTTTTTCACCAGGCGGCCCTTGACACCCACTACGATTTCGAAACTCCGCAATTTCTCAGCCGGGATTCTGACGGCAGCGCCGCTTTCACCCTGGGAGGGCTGGGCAACTATGCCGGCAGAAAAGTCAACTTCGATCTGGAGTTGGTGCAAGACGCCTGGTCGGTGGCATTCGCCATCTCAAAAAACCTCAGCGTCGGCGCGGCGTTCAGGGTTTCATCCCTGTCCTTTAAGTTGGATGAGCAGATATTTCTCGATCCCCTGGTACAGGATGGTCAGGAACCTCGGCCTAATTCCCAAGAAACCCTTTATGCTGTCAATACCCTCAATGAGCGCAACAATAGACTGAGCTACAGCTTTGGCTTGATGAACAATATGCTGCTCGACCGCTTGTTCCTGGGCGCGGTGGTGAACCTCAACCCAACTTACGAACTGCAAGGCAATATTTATTTTCCACCCTACCAGTTGGGCCAGAATCGCTTAGAGGCCGCGACCTCACCACAACCGTTCAAGCTGTCTATTCCCGATAGCTACGGATTGGGCGTCTACTACCTCATAAATAGCCGCCTGCGTTTTAGCTTTGACCTGGTGCACATCGAATATTCCGATTTGCTTTCTGTCGAGAATCTCGACGTCGCGCCCGGCGGCAACGCCCGGGACCTGACGGTCGCGGACGCCACCGAGGTGCACGCCGGGTTGGAGTGGCTGTTCAAGGTTCCGGAATTTGGTTTTACAGTTCCCATGCGCTTCGGCGTTTATACCAATCCCGGTCACCAAATCCATGCCGCTGGCAACGACATCGATTTGAACAATCTTTATCCGGCTGCCGGTGATCGCCTGCACTTCAGTTTCGGCGTCGGAGCGACCGTCAAAAGTAAAATCAAGCTCGACACAACGATGGTGGTTTCGGCAAGTGGATACGAGTTTTGGGGCTCGACTCAGCTCAGCGTGCCGGTTGACTATTGACTAACTTGAACAACCAGCGACAATCATAAAAAGTGAAGTGATGGAGTACTGGAGTAATAGGGTGTTGGAAAATGGTCCCGACGCTTCGGCGCAAAGTGCAAAAAGCACTATGCTCTATGTGCTATGCTCTTTGCGAAGGTATCCAGCAATCCATTCTGACGAACAGGTCGTTATGAAAAAAAGTGCTCGAGAATCCGGTAGACTAGGTCGAAGGTTGTTGGTTCTGATGGTCCTTTGTGCGATTTCATCACACAGCTATGCCGGCGTATGGGATGAAAACTACATCAAAGGTCAAAAGGCCATTGAACGCGGTGACTGGTCGGCTGCCATCAATTACTTTACCACCGCGATTAAGGACAACCCGAAGCCGGAGGAACAGGCCCCCCTGCCAAATACCAACGTCATCGACTATTTCCCCTACTACCATCTCGGCATGGCACACTACTATTCGGGCAGTTACCAGCTTGCCAGGGGCAACTTTCTCAAGGAGCAGCAGTTTGGAGTCATCAATCGCACCTCTCAGAAAGGCAAGTTGGAAAGGTTGCTCGAAATCACCG
>DASWHH010000357.1:0-6185 GCA_036398295.1 bacterium | reverse complement strand
ACCGAACTTTCCTCCCGCGATTGGCGGAAATGGCTGAAACCGGGGAGCCGCTGGTTGCAGAGCACGCGCAGTGGGCGATTGAGAAAATCGAAAAATCATGTCGCGAATCAAAACAGAATCAACATGCCAAACAAAATACAGTCTAAAACTATCGTGCCGGTTTTCCCGCTGCCCAATGTCGTTTTTTTCCCGAAGACACTGCTGCCATTGCACATTTTTGAACCGCGCTACCGTAAGATGACCGCGGATGCGTTGGCGGGCGCCAATCAAATCGTCATCACCCTGTTGAAGGATGGCTGGGAGCAAGATTATTTCGGCAGTCCGGATGTGCATGAGATCGCCTGCGTCGGAGAAATACAATATTCGGAAAAATTGGACGACGGCAAATTCAACCTCCTGTTGTATGGTACCAGCCGCGTGAAAATTGTCGATTTCGTACAAGAACACCCCTATCGCACCGCAACTGTGCAGCCTCTCAAAGACGCTCATTTTGACCATGACAGTTTTAACGAGAAGGCCGAATCGGAAAGGTTTCTGGAAATCCTCGACCACTATTTGTCTGCAATGGGTGTGACTGACGCTGGCACGTTACTAAACCTCAACTCACATTCTTTTGAGGCTGTCGTCAACCAGGCAGCCTCAGCTCTGGATCTGACCACCCGCGAAAAACAGGAACTGCTGGAATTGGGCGCGGTTGAACTGCGATATGAAAAGTTGAAAACGATCCTGAGCGCAAGACTAGTGGCACTGAACATAGCCAAAAAAGTAAGATTCGTTCCCAAGGACCCGACTTGGAATTAAACCATGACCGTCGAATACGTTTGCGAAATTTGTCAGAAGGATAATTTGCAAGACCTGTCGCAGCCAGAAGCGCAACTGGCGTGCTCGCACTGCGGCAATGCGGTAATCCTTCAGCTCAGTCAAAACATGCAAGCCGGTGGCAGAGTCGACCGCTGTGTGCTGTGCGACAAAATCCGTTTCTATGTTCAGAAAGACTTCAATCCGCGATTGGGCTTATTGATCTTTGGAATTGGCGTAGTCTTCAGCTATCACACCTACGGCCTGACCTTGCTCATCGCCACCATCATCGACTTCATTTTGTACAAGGTTTTGAAAACCGTGACCATCTGCTACCATTGCCGGGCGATTTACCGGGGCTTCGAGGAAGACCCGACGCACCGGGGCTTTGACCACAACCTCGCCCTCTCGTTGGTCGACAAGGAACAGAAGGAAAAAATGCCTGTCGGAGCGGGAGCCCGGTCGCAATGAAAATCAAACTAAAGTTTTTCGGACAACTACGCGAACTGGCCAAACTACCGGAAACCGAAATTGAAGTAAAAGCCAGTGCCACTGTAAACGACCTGAGGGAAATCGTTGGCGAGCACTTTCCCTCTCTACGCGAACATCTCAAAGTGGTTAGCTTCGCCGTTGACAGTGAGTATGCCTCCCGGGAAACCGTTTTGAATGATGGGGACGAAGTGGCGCTGCTGCCGCCCATCAGCGGGGGATCGAGTTGGTAAAATTAGTTTCAGAAAAAATCAGCGTCGATGAAATTCTGGACTCAGTGGAAGACCATTCCAGCGGTGGCGTGGTATTGTTTCTCGGACGGGTTCGCGATCACGCTGAAGGTCGATGCGTGACAAAAATGGACTACGAAGCTTATTCCGAAATGGCAATCACCAAAATGCAGCAGATTGAAGAGACGGTGAGAGGACGCTGGCCCGTTCAAAAGATGGCGATGGTGCATCGCCTTGGCAAATTGCAGCTCGGGGAAATAAGTGTGGCCATTGCCGTGGCCTGTGCTCATCGCAAGGATGCATTCGAGGCCTGCCATTACGCCATTGACACTCTGAAAGAGACGGTACCGATATGGAAGAAGGAATACTTTGCCAATGGCGAAGCATGGGTAGAAGGCGTGGTGCCCAAAAATTAGCACCCGGATAACCACGAATATAACGGATAGCCACTGATGAAATAACGGCATGTCTCACAAGAAGGTGGACTTGCATCAAATTTTGGACCCGATCCGAAATCGTTAGAAAAATCTTTACAAATGATAGAAGGAAAGTCTTTGTTCACAATCCGTACTACAAATCAGCAACATTGTGCTTTTTTAGCAAAGTTTTGGCCACGGATTCTCACCGATGAACACGGATTTTTTGAGCGAAATTTTTAAGTCCATTTCTCTTAACTGCTTGCCTGCCTGTGCAGACAGGCGGCTCCGCTGCGCTGGGAACATCTGTAACATCCGCGGAAATCCGGGTGCGTTTTTTTGATGGCGGACGTAACGCAGCAACTAATTAAGTTTTCTAATCAGGGAGAGGAGAAGGCTACATGATGGTACAATTCAGTATCATGCCAATAAGTAATGATTCTAAATTAAGCGGGGCCATCGCCAAAGCCGTGAAGATAATCCATGACAGCGGTTTAGAATATCGGCTCACCCCCATGGGCACGCTTATCAAAGGTGAATGGAATGACGTCATGAAGCTGATCCACAAATGCCACGAGGCGGTGCGCGCCGATTACGATCGCGTGATGACCCAGATCAAAATCGATGATTCCAAAAGCGACTATTCCTTTGATGACAAAGTAAAGTCGGTTGAAGAAAAAGCCGGGATAAGTTTCAAAAAGTAAGGTGGCGAGGTTTCTGATGGACGAACTTATGTCCAAATTCAAATACCACTTCTTCGTCTGCACCAACACCCGCCCGCCGTTCGCCAAACCTTCCTGCGGGCCGAATGGCGGACATCCGATTGCCGCCGCCTTTCAGGAAGCCCTCGAAAAACAGGGGTTGCTGAATGAAGCAAAAGTAACCCCGTGCGGCTGTCTCGGACCCTGCGAAAACGGACCCGT
Source organism: bacterium (assembly GCA_036398295.1). Taxonomy (GTDB): domain Bacteria; phylum Zhuqueibacterota; class Zhuqueibacteria; order Oceanimicrobiales; family Oceanimicrobiaceae; genus DASWHH01. The sequence goes on along the minus strand of DASWHH010000357.1, from coordinate 3,329 downwards.
GGTAGTGGTGTATCCCGAAGCGACTTGGTACGCCGGCGTCAAACCGGAAGATGTTGCTGAAATCATTGAAAGTCACATAAAGAACGGGAAACCTGTTAAACGGTTCATTTACCAATGGCCGGAAACCACCAGTTGAGGAGGATCGATGGCTCAGTCCAAATCGGTGTTGATTATTTTAGCGCACAACAACTTTCGCGATGAAGAGTATCAGGCCGCGCGCGAAAAATTGGAAAAAAGCGGTGCGAAAATTATCGTGGCTTCAACTATCAAAAAAGGTGCAGCTGGCAGTCAGGGAATGAAATTAGATCCCGACTTGTTAATCGACGACGTCAACGGCCAGGAGTTTGATGCCGTGGTATTCATAGGTGGTACGGGTGCCAGCCAGTACTGGCATGATGTCACCGCCCACGAAATCGCGCGCCAGGCGGCGGAGAAAGGAAAAATCATCGCCGCCAGCTCACACGCAGCGGTGACGTTGGCCGTGGCCGGACTTCTGACCGGCAAAAGAGCCACCGGGCATGTCTCCATCCACGAAAAACTAAGCGTTCAAGGCGCGATCCTCACCGGCAGCAAGTTAGAACGCGACGGCAACATTATCACCGCCTCCGGCCCCAACGCCGCTCGAGAATTTGCCGAAGCACTGGCGCAAGCCCTTAAATAAGCCTGAAGGCTTCATCGCGGAGATCGCAGAGAAATAACCAGCAGCTTAGAGGGCTTTCAAAAATGCTTTTGATGCGAGAATTACACCGGACAGCCTAGACGCAAAAAAATAACTCGACGTCCTCTGCACTCCAAATTTGTAAAACATTGCTTTTTTAGCAAAGTTTATTTTATGGGGTGAAATTCGAATGTGGAAATCCGAAATACGAAACAAATTCGAAATTCAAATATCCCATGATGGCCCCTTGCGTGTCAGTGGCGAATTGACTCTTTACCCGGTCTCTCCTGGCTCAAGTGGTATCATGTTTTGAATGTAACTTTTTGAATTTGTTTCGGATTTCTGAGATTATTTTGGGTTGCGGCCAAAGGCCGCGCTAAGTTCTCAGCGGTTATGAATGGCTATGAAAATTTCAGAACTACGCTTCAATTCGTACGGTCGATTTTTACAGGAAACCTTCGGGACCCGGGTCCACAAAGTTTCGGTGCACGCCGGATTCACCTGCCCCAACCGTGACGGCACGGCAGCGACCGGCGGCTGCACCTACTGCAACATCGACAGCTTCACGCCGCGGGCCGCGCGCGCCCGGGTGCCAGTGAAAGATCAGGTACAGCAGGCCATCGGCTATCTCAAAAAGCGTTTCAAGGCCCATGCTTTCATCGTTTATTTCCAACCCTACTCCAATACTTACGCGCCGATTGAGCATCTCGAAAAACTCTACGCCGAAGCCCTCGACCACCCGGGAATCGTCGGCCTCGCCGTCGGTACGCGACCAGATTGTATCGACGGTGCGAAACTCGATCTCTTTGAGCAAATCCGCCGCGACTACTTTGTGACTCTCGAATACGGCATCGAGTCGGTGAATGATGAAACGTTGCGAATCATCAATCGCGCTCACGATTACGCCTGCACCGTCAACGCCATTCAACAGACTTCCGAGCGTGGATTGCACGTCGCCGGCCACATCATCCTCGGCTTCCCGAATGAAAGCACAGATCAGATGTTGGCTACAGCCGACGAAGTCTCAAAGCTGCCCTTGAATTTTCTGAAGATTCACAATCTGCACATCGTGCGTTACACGGAGCTGGCTAAAGCTTATCTCCAAAATCCGTTTCACATTTTTTCATTTCAAGAATGGGTTGAATTCGTCTGCCACTTTTTGGAGCGGCTGAATCCGGATATTGTCATCGAGCGTCTTTACGGCGGCGCCCCACTGGATTTGCTCATCACGCCCAACTGGCGAAAAAGCGCCGCGCAAATCATTTATGCCATTCAAAAAGAATTGGAACATCGCAACACTCACCAAGGGCGATTGTATGGAAGAAGCCAAAAAGAAGACCGCCAAAAAACACATGCTGTTGTTGACCTTTAGCATCATCGGGATTCTGATTTTGCTTTCGCTGATCTCCATTATGACTACTGGCAAGTGAGACAGCTGCGAATCGAAAGGAGGGGTGTTTTAGATGCAGGATTTGATCAAACAACTTTTGCACAAACTTGGCGAGAACCCGGAACGGGAAGGTTTACTCAAAACTCCGGAACGCGTAGAGAAGGCGCTGCAGTTCTTGACGAGCGGCTATCAGGCCGATGTCTGCCAGATTATTAACGATGCCCTATTCAACGAGCGCTACGATGAAATGGTGATCGTGAAGGATATTGAGCTCTACAGTTTGTGCGAGCACCATCTGCTGCCGTTTTACGGAAAATGCCACGTGGCTTATATGCCCAACGGCAAAGTAGTGGGCCTCAGCAAAATTCCTCGCATCGTCGATGCCTTTGCCAAGCGCTTGCAGGTGCAGGAACGGCTCACCAACCAGATCGCGGAAATCTTGATGGAGTGCCTCAATCCACAAGGGGTGGCGGTGGTCATCGAAGCTCGCCACCTGTGCATGATGATGCGCGGCGTGGAGAAGCAAAACACCGTGGTGACTACCAGTGCTATGATCGGAGTATTTCGTGAAAACCAAGCCACGAGGGATGAGTTTATGCACCTCGTTAAGGCGCAAAGGTTCGTATGACACTTATGACGGGAGGAGACGATGGCAAAGCTAACCTATTACGGCCACTCGGTTTTTCTTGTAGAAACCAACCGACATCTTATCGTTATTGATCCTTTTTTTAGCGGCAACCCGCTCTCCCCTATCAAAGCCGATGATGTAAAGTGTGATTACATCATCATCAGCCACGGTCACGGCGACCATGTCGGCGATGCGCTGGCCATCGCGAAACGCAATAAAGCGACCGTGATCTCCAATTATGAAATCGCTACCTGGTGCGGTTCGCAGGGTGCGAGCGTCCACGCCATGCACATCGGTGGCAGCCATACCTTTCCGTTTGGACGCGTGAAGCTCACCATTGCCCATCATGGCTCGGGATATCAAACGGAGAAAGGATTTCTGTACATGGGAAATCCGGCCGGTATCCTGCTCTTTGTCGAAGGCAAGACCATTTATCACTCCGGCGACACCGCGCTGTTTTATGACATGAAATTGATTGGCGAGATGAACCCGATTGATCTGGCGTTGTTGCCGATTGGCGACAACTTCACCATGGGTATCGACGATGCCGTGAAGGCGGTTGAGCTGCTGAATCCGAAATTAGCCGTTCCCATGCACTACAAAACCTTTGATGTCATCGACGTCGATCCGAATGTGTTTGTAAAAAAAGTCCA
>DASWHH010000356.1:0-5148 GCA_036398295.1 bacterium | reverse complement strand
TTTCTGCGCAAAAATTTTCACTCCCAAACACCTCATCCAACAGTGAGCGCACGAGATGCACATTTTCATCGCCAATCTGCACAAAGACGCTGCCGCTTTCAGTGAGCAGCTCGCGGGCGACGGTGAGGCGGTCGCGCAAGTAGCTAAGGTAGGAGTGGATGCCTAATTGCCAGGTGTCGCGGAAGGCGCGGATTTGTTCGGGCTGGCGGGTGGCGTCTTCGGCGCTGCCGTCTTTCACGTCGCGTTTGCGGGTAGAGACCTGCCAGTTGGAGCCAAACTTGATGCCGTAGGGCGGGTCGAGGTAAATCATCTGCACCTTGCCCTTCAGCCCCTCTTTTTCCGCCAGCGAGGTCATCACCAGTAGCGAGTCGCCCAAAATCATGCGGTTCGTCCAGTTCTGCTCGTGGCGGTAGAAATCGACCAAGTCCTCAAAGGCCAATCCGTTGAAATCGGCAAACAGGTAGGCCTGCTGCGGCGTATCTTTGCGCGCCTCGGCCCGCACATTTTCAATGATGGCCTGCGGGTGAATTTTTTCCTGAATGTAAATGGGCACCGCCGGCACGGCAAGGTCGCTGCGATCCTGTTCGTCTTTGCCCTTCCAAACGAGTTGCGGATCGAGGGAAGGGTCGCGCGGGTAGAGGAAAGTCTTTGGCTTCTTTTCATCGTCGGCCACAAAGTCGCGCAGCTCTTCGGTGGGGATGTTGGCGCGTTTGTCTTTGTGCTTCACACTGGTGACGTATTTGGCCTGGCCGTCACTTTTTTTACGGGGCATGGGTACTCCTGTTTTTCTTCAACCCCCGGTGGCTCAAAGCCCCCGGAGGTTGAGTTTGGTTTTAACCCCCGGAGGCTTCAAGCCACCGGGGGTTATGTTCTCACAACATAGCGCGGATGGCGTTCTTCGCATCCCACGGATCGCTGATTTCGATAAACGCCCACCTGCCGAAGCCGCCGTGATGGTTGATGGCTGTCACCCACAAATTGCGGGCAGCGGCGACTTTCGCGGCCTTTTCTTTGCGCGCCTCGCCGCTCACTTCGACAATCAGATTGAGCGGATCGTCGTGCCCATCACGGATGCGGACGATGAAGTCGGGGTAGTAGTTTTTCTCCTCACCGTCAATGGTGTAGGGAATGACAAATCCGAGATTCTGGTTTTTGGCGTAACACACGACTTCGTCCATATCTTCGAGGGACTGCGCCAATTTTTGTTCCCACGAGTCGGTATCGGCCACCACGTAATTGATGTGGCATTTGTCGGCGTGAGTGGCATACGTCGGGCGCGTGGTGTCGAAGTCCACGTAACGAGTCGAGCCGACGGTGTCGTACGGGCGCAAAATGGGCGTGAGAGTTTTCTCACCAATTGTTGAACTCACAATTGAGCCGTAGATGCGGTCGGCGGCATTGTGAGCCAACTCGGTCAGGATCAGAATTTGTGGAAACGTGTCGTCTTTGCAGGTGACGCACTGCTGCCGCCACTGGCGAGTAATGTTCAGAAGCTGCGGGAACAGCCAGTGCCGGGCGTGGCCGGCGTCATCCCGAAAATATTTTTCCAACACCAGACTCGCGAGCCGAAAATTGATCTGCTGTTCGCGACGATCGCGCAGGCCATACAACGTGTGCAGCTCAGCCTCACCGATGATGGAAGACATCTCGGTGCGGGTGGGCAGATCAGCCGTGGAAAGGGCCATCTGTGAATCGTCGGTGAAGGTCGCGGAAAGTTTCTCGCCGGGGAGATCGTAGCGATAGCCCAGCACCCGCGGAAAAGTAATTTTGCAGGCGATGCGATCTTCCAGCGCCCGCACGCGGGTGATGGGCGGGCCGGGTTTGGGGTCGGTTGCCGAACCGGAGCAAGGAATGAACGAGAAAGGAACGCCGTACACCTCAGCGTATTCCGGCGCGAACAGGTTATTCTCATCTGCCACATAATTGGTGCGACGCAAGCCGCGCCCCACTACTTGCTCACACAACAGTTGGGTGCCAAACGCGCGCACACCGAGAATGTGAGTGACGGTGTTAGCGTCCCAGCCTTCGGTGAGCATGGAAACCGAGACCACGCAGCGGATTTGCTCGCCTAACTTGCCGGGTTTGCCGACGGTGTTCATCACTTCGCGCAGCAAGTCTTCGTCGGTGAGAGTGTCAACGTCGCGACCCGGGAAACGCGCGCGGTATTCAGATTTGAATTCTTCGATTTCACGCCCGGCGATTTTTTTGAATTCGCTGCTCATCCCTTCTCCGGATTCCAACTGCTCGCTATCGATCAAAATGGTGTTGGGACGCGCGCTCCATCGTCCATCAACTACGTTGCTGAACAGCAGCAGTTTGCCCGGCACCGGAATGGTGGCGTCATCGGACAGGTTTTTCTCCCACCCCGCGATGTAATCGAAAACGAGTTTTGAGACGTTGGTGTTGTTGCAAACCACAATGAACACCGGCGGCGTCAGCCGATTGGCGCCGTCGTGTTTTACGTCCCATTTTTTGTAGTACTTTTCATAATTGCTGTAAAGGCTGTTGAGCGCACCTTCTAATTCGATGGGTAGGTTCGGCTCGCCTTTGAGGGCCTCGGTGCCGCGCCCCTTCTTGGGCAGATGATCGCGAATGCGCAGCCACAGGTCGCGATAAGTGGGTTGATCGCCGGACATGGCATCGTCCGCCACCGGCACGCGTGGCACTTTCACGATGCCGCTTTCGATGGCATCGATGAGTGAAAAATCTGAGACTACCCAGGGGAACAGCATGTTTTCTCGATAACCCGACCCGCGCAGAAAGAACGGCGTGGCGGATAGATCATAAACTACTTTAATGCCGAGTTTGGCTTTCACGGCTTCGAGGCCGGAAATCCAGAGGCGCGCTTCTTCCTCGCGTTTCTGCGCTTCGCGGCGCTCATCGCCAACCAATTTCACTTCTTCCTCACCAACCCGGCGGCGATAGCAATGATGAGCTTCATCATTGATGACGATGATATTCTTTTTGTTGCCCAATTCCCGGCAGGCGCGGCGTACCATTTCGTCCGGTGTTTCGGTGAATGGGCTGGTTTCGCCCCGTTGTAGGAGGCTCTTTGTGAGTCGCCCCGCGGCGATTCGCTCGCGCGGCTTGAAAGCATGAAAATTAGTGATGATAATTTTGGCGCGATCCAAGTCGGACTGCGATTCCAGCGGCACAATATCGAGCTGACGATAGTAGTTGTTGGGATCATTGGGCAGCAGCACGCGAAGTCGATCGCGAATAGTGATACCCGGTGTAACGATCAGAAAGGCATCACTGAAACGAGGGTCCTGAGCATTGGAAATCTTGTTGAGGACGTGCCAGGCGATGAGCATGGCCATCACCACGGTTTTGCCGCTGCCGGTGGCCATCTTAAATGCGATACGAAAGAGCAGTGGGTTGGCTTCTTCGTTGAAACGGCGAATGTCATTTTCAATCCAGGTATCGCCGTATTTGTTCGCGACTTCGGTCAGGTAGATGGCCGTTTCGAGTGCTTCGATTTGGCAGAAGAACAATCGGCGCTCGCGATCTGGGCGTTGCCAGTAATCCAACAGACGTGCGGTGGTTTTGGTGATGCCAACATAACCGCCGCTTCGCCAGCGCGACACTCGTTCGCGAATCTGGTTGATGAATTTGTTTTCTTGAACGCGTTCCTGCGTCCACTCGGTTTCAAAGGTGAGTTGCCGCCCTTTCTTTTTGGGCTTAGCGATAGGGATGAAATAGGAACTGACTCGACGCTCTTCAATAATTTCGTTGGTGATGCCTTCATCCGAAAATCGAAAATGGCGTTTGGGCTCTGAAAATGGTGAATTGAGAACAGGGTTTTCGATGATCACTTGTTTCATGGGTGCCTAAGTAAACTGTAGCCCCCGGTGGCTTGGAGCCACCGGGGGTATATTTAATCATACTATCTTTATTCTCGCCTCAAATTTGGCGCGCCAAGGAGTTATATATTATACTCATTTCAGCCGCCATTTTCAACCGATTTGATTGGGCTTGCTCTCTAGCGGGAAATGCTCGCAGAGGAGGTTGGTTTTCAGGATTTGTCTCTTTTTGGGCGGGGTGTCGCGGGTGATTCGAAACGTAGCGGACGCAAATTTGCGTCCGCTACGTTCTGGTCATGCAGGCTATTTCAACTTGACCAGCTTCACCGGTTTCACAAACTGGTTTGTACCCGCAGAGAATCGCACGATATAGATCCCCGATGCGGTTTCCGCGCCGCGATCATCCTTGCCATCCCACTGAACGGTGTGTTGACCCGCTGGCTTAAACTCATCCAGCAGTGTGCGGATTTCCTGGCCGAGGACGTTGTAAATTTTTAGCGTCACTTGCGAGGCGCTTGCTAGATCAAACCGGATTGCGGTGGTGGGATTGAATGGGTTGGGATAATTCTGATGAAGCTGATAACTCAATGGCTGCACCGGTTCAGCAGCCGGTACCGACAACACGATGCTATCCGGTGAGCTGGCAAAAACCAGCGCCGAATAAGCCGGGATGACCAGGCTCGGAACCGGTACCTGGGCTACGGAAAAAACACTTTGATCGAAAATATTGTGCCAGTCGCCGGGCGACAGCCACTGCACGTCGCTAACCGTTTGCTGGGTGTTTTGGAAATTGGCCGCCACCATCACTTGCTCGCCGGAAATGTTGTCATCGAACCCCCAAATCAGGACTTTTTGAGCGATGAAGCGCTGCAGCTTTCTCAGCTCTCCTTGAAAGAGCGCTGGATTTTTTAGACGATGTTGGATGAGCGCGTGATAATAATCGAAGTGGGACTGTCCCCGCGGCGTTTGCAGCCAGCTCCAGGTCACCGGGCGATACGTGAGCTTTTGATCATCGCTTGGCCACCCCCGCGGCTCGCTGAACTCCATGCCCTGCCACAGCATCGGGATGCCCAGGGAAGTGAACATCAGCGTGGCGTAGAGTTTATCCCGCAGTACCGCGTCCGTAGTCGAGACTCCTTGAAAGGTCGTCATCTCGTAAATCAGCGACTGCTCATCGTGATTGACGTTCATGTTGACCGGCTCGGTGCGATTGGCGTAGCTATTCGGAGTTGCGGGAGTGTCGTTACTCTGGTAAGCGCCGAGGTCCAGAACCAAATTCTCGAAGTCAAAGAGAGAGGTGTTGCGAAAGCGGGCTTCATCGAAAACTTCATCACGATAGCTATCG
>DASWHH010000355.1:0-3913 GCA_036398295.1 bacterium | reverse complement strand
TATGTGAGCGGCACCGAAACCGAGCAAGGCGGCATCCGGCCCGGCGGAATCACCACACGCGTGATTCCGTTACGCGGTCCGGCCAAAGAATACGAGCCCTGGAGCGGAGAGGGGGCGCACGGGGGCGGCGACAAAGCCCTTCTGGACGATATTTTCCTACCCGAAAAACCCAAAGACAAGTACAAGCGGGCAGCGGACCAGCGCTCCGGCGCTTATTCCATTCTGACCGGTGTCGCGGCGAATATCGGCTTTAATACGAATGCCGATGTCAAAATTACGGATTTGGTGACCGGCATCGGTTATCCCGACTACCCGGAGAAGCCTTCACGAACCACGGCTCTGCCCATGCCTGAAAAATGATGTTGCTCAAGACAATGACTTTGTGATTTGGTCAAGAAAAGATGAATTGTAGGGTTCGGAACATGATGGCCACTGCGCGCCACCATTGCATCCTATCAGCATGTCTAGTCATCGCCGTATTTTTCCTCGTTGTTGATTTACGCCTCCACGCACAAGTTGCCGCGCCCGCCACAAGACAATTAACCATCGAAAATCGCCCCTGGACCCGCTGGTGGTGGCTAGGAAACATCGTCACCAAGCAAGGCATTACGGAGCAGTTGCAAGCTTTTCGCGATGCCGGATTGGGCGGGGTTGAGATCACCCCCCTCTATGGCGTCAAGGGGCAGGAACAAAATTCTATCGATTTTCTGTCACCAAAGTGGATAGAAATGCTGAGCCACACGGCAAAAGAAGCTGAAAGGCTGAGACTCGGCGTAGATATGATTACCGGGACGGGCTGGCCTTTCGGCGGCCCGAACATACCCCCGGAGTTAGCCGCGAAGCGCTTGTTCTTCGAACACTACGAATTGATGGCGGGAGAAAAACTGCCAGAAGCCATCGCTTGCAAGGATGAGCGCCTTGAAGGCGAAGCCGAGCTCATCGGATTAACACTCTCACGCCTATGGTTCGGATCGATCCGAGGACGTCTAAAGAGAATCAGTGATTTGGCTACTATTGAGAAGAAGAGGCTTAACGTTTACTAATCCACAGAGGTTTAGTAAACGTCTGCTTCGCACGACACGTGCTTCGTCAGATTTCTCACCACGACAAAAAACGTCGTGGTTCGAAATGACAATTCCATGTCCTTTTGGACTTTCTCAAATTTCAAATCCGTGTTTAATCTGTGCCCATCCGTGGCAAACATGCTTTTGAACTTGATGAACAACTCTGAACAAATGAAAAGGTCTGGTGATATGAAAAAGAATCTCTGCGCTGCGTTATTTGCCTTCGTGGTAATTACCCTAATTTGCGATTCTCCCGTCGCGGCTCAAAGCGACTCAAACGAACCGGTGGTAATCCAGGTTGACCTGAGAAAGACCGTGGGTCGAATGGATCCGGTTTGGACTTGGCTCGGTTACGATGAGCCGAACTACACTTACATGAAAGATGGCAAAAAACTGCTTTCCGAATTTGCTGAAGCCAGTCGCGTGCCGGTTTATGTGCGAGCGCATAACCTGCTGACCACCGGCGACGGCACGCCGGCGCTGAAGTGGGGATCGACCAACGCCTACACCGAAGATGAAAATGGCAATCCGATCTACGACTGGACCATACTCGACAAAATTTTCGACACCTATGTTGAGCGCGGCATGAAGCCGCTGGTTGAAATCGGATTCATGCCCATGGCGCTTTCCACAAAACCGGAGCCGTATCAACATTCATGGAAGCCGGGCGCGCCGTACAACGAGGTTTACACGGGCTGGGCTTACCCGCCAAAGGACTATGAGAGATGGGCTGAGCTGGTTTATCGCTGGGTCGAGCATTCGGTGGAACGCTACGGCCGCGACGAGGTGGAAACCTGGTACTGGGAGCTGTGGAATGAGCCCAACATCGGGTACTGGCAGGGCACAACCGAAGAATATATAAAATTGTACGACTACACCGCGGATGCGGTCAAAAGGGCGCTGCCCACTGCCGTTATGGGCGGCCCGCATGTCACCGGGCCAAACTGGGATGTATCGGAGAAGTTCCTGCGTACGTTTTTGGAGCACTGCCTGCGCGGTAAGAATTACCGTACCGGCAAAACCGGCGCCCCCCTCAATTTCATTGGCTTCCATGCCAAAGGCAATCCGGAAATTGTCGATGGCCATGTTCGAATGGATCTGGGCCGGCAGCTCCGCGATATTTCTAGGGGCTTTGAAATTGTCGCCTCCTTTCCCGAGCTAAAACACCTGCCCATCATCATCGGCGAATCCGATCCCGAAGGATGCGCCGCCTGTTCGATGAAAGAGCACCCGGAAAATGCTTATCGCAATGGCACGATGTATTCGAGCTACACGGCGGCGGCGTTCGCTCGGAAATATGCTCTGGCAGATCATTTTGGTGTCAATTTCAAAGGCGCGGTGACGTGGGCCTTCGAGTTCGAGAATCAGCCGTGGTTTAACGGCTATCGCGACCTCGCCACCAACGGCGTCGACAAACCGGTGCTGAACATATTCCGCATGTTCGGAATGATGACAGGAGACCGAGTTGCGGTCGGAGCCGATCTGGCATACGATTTTCTGACGGTGCGCGATTCCAGCGTTCGCGGCAAAAAACCGGACATCAACGCTTTAGCGGCCAAGAGCGCCGATAACGCCACAGTAATGATCTGGCATTACCACGATGACAATATTTCAGGAGGCGCTGCACCGGTTGCGGTGACTATCGATGGCCTGCCTGCCGAGCGAGTCATGCTGCTTCACTATCGGGTTGATCACGAGCACAGCAACTCATACGAAGTTTGGAAGAAAATGGACTCGCCACAAAATCCGACCGCCGAACAGTACGCTGCGCTGGAGAAGGCGGGTCAATTGCAGATGTTGACCTCGCCTGAGTGGATCAGCGCCAAAGACGGCAGCGTCGTGCTCAAGTTTGAGTTGCCTCGGCAGGGCGTGTCATTGTTGAAACTGAGCTGGGAAAAATGATTTCCAACCTGTGTAGTCCCGACCCCTTGTGGGTCGATGTGCTGGCACTAAATGCAGTTTCAATCACAGCCGCCCACGAGGGGCGGGGACTACACCTACACCTAATGGTGAAACGGAGTCCTAAGGGAGAATAACCATGCTTCGTCTTCTAATCATCATCACTGGTTTGATTCTGCTTCCAGCCACCACACTGGCGCAAGACTATGCAGCATCCGCATCAAGACATCTACTCTTCAGTTATTTTAAGGGAAACGGAGAAGATGGACTCCATCTAGCCTACAGTCAGGACGGCCTTAGCTGGCGCGCTCTCAATGGCGATCGACCCTTTGTCACGCCGATAGCTGGACAAGACAAGCTCATGCGCGATCCGTCGATTGTCTTCGGACCCGACAGCTTGTTCCACATGGTTTGGACGGTAAGCTGGAATGAAAAAGGCATCGGCCATGCCAGCTCAAAGGATGTCATCCATTGGTCGAAACAAAAGTATATCCCGGTGATGGAGCACGAGGAATTGGCCCGCAACTGTTGGGCCCCGGAACTCTTCTACGATGACGCCAGTGCAGAGTATCTGATCTTCTGGGCCACCACCATGCCGGGCAGGTTTCCAGAAACCGATGGCCAGGATGCCAGCGAAGGAAGACCGGGATGGAATCATCGCATTTATTATGTCAAAACGCGGGACTTTGAGCGTTTCAGTGAAACGAAGCTTTTCTACGATCACGGTTTCAACGTGATCGATTCGTTCATTTTCAAAGAGGGTGATCAGTTTGTCATGCTACTGAAGGATGAAACGAACAAACCGTTCACCCCGCAGAAAAACATTCGGTTGGCATTTAGCAATCGAGCGGAAGGGCCTTACAGTAAGCCGACTGAACCGATCACCGGCGATTATTGGGCCGAGGGAGCGACAGCCATAAAAATTGGACAAGAATGGTACGTGTATTTCG
>DASWHH010000354.1:0-6832 GCA_036398295.1 bacterium | reverse complement strand
GCCGTTCCAATCTCATCATTTTTAGTTATAAGCTTGAAGAAGGCCCGAAGGTGTACGAAGGTACATTGCGTGGAAAAGAGGTGACGATTTACAACGATACCATTATTGCCTACGGCGTGAAAGGCGAGGAGCTGTTTCGGACTCAGGTGGAAGAACCGATTTTTGAGCGGCCCCCAAAACACGCGAATTCAATCTAATAACAATGGAGTAATGTAGCTCAAAGCTCCGCTTTGAGAGCAAACCAGAGGTTTGCCTTACGTACCAACTCTCCGTTACTCCAGCACTCCACTCTTGAAAAGGAAAAAATCATGACTAACCAACTCGAAGTCGCACTGGGCCGGGGGGCATTGTACGAAGCGCTGGCGTTGGGATTTCGACCACCGACCGAAGAGATGGTGACTCGCCTGTTGAACGAGCAATACAATCAGGATTTGTCAGAAATCGCAGAAATGGTTGATGAAAAAGTAACGGCCTCCACAGCATTGCCCGCGCTGGTACGAAACTGGCGGGCGTGTCCCGATGCTCGGGACATCGAAACTCTGGCAAGCTCCTATCACTACTATTTTGGACATACGGCGCATTCAAATATTCCGCTCTACGAAACAGAGTACGGTGAAGATACCCTGTTTCAGCAGCCGCAGCAACTGGGTGACATTGCCGGGTTTTATGGAGCATTCGGACTGACCGTGAATTTATCCGAACATGAACGAGTCGACCAGGTGAGTTGTGAATGCGAATTCATGGCGTTCCTTGGCAGAAAAGAAGCATACGCCATCGAGCTGAACGATTCCGTCATGGTAGAGGAAACCAGCAAGGCCCAAAAACTCTTTTTGAAAGATCATCTCGGACGTTTTATTCCCTCGTTCACCAAATTGCTCATGCGAGAGTCTCCCAAGGGATTCTATGGACAACTGGCGAGGTTTTTCTATGAGTTCGTTGCACAGGATTGCGCGCGCTTTAGCGTTTCCGCTGGTCCCGAACACCTGCGGTTACGCCCCACCGAATTGGCCGATGATTGTTTCACCTGCGGCGGCGGCGAAGCAGTCATCCGCGACTCATATGAGACAGCGCCCGCTTGCGAAATTTCAAAGGGCAGCGACAAATTGATCAACATAAGCACCAAAAAATGTATCGCATCGAATACCAACCGCGATTGATTGAAGAAGCTGTCCTGCGCGCCATTACCGGACACACCGGGGAACGCCGTTTCCGCAAGGAGCGTGATCGTGTTTATGTGCTTGCGGATGCTGATGCGCGCGAGGAAACATTTCAAGCCCTGCATCAGCAATGGTACGAGCATCTGCGTCTCGCCGCCCCATTGGAGGCGGCCCTGGCGTGCTGGCCTATTCTGAAAACTGAAACTCACAAATGCGTGCTGACCAGAGCGCAATCTCCGAAAGAAATCGGAGCGGATTTGTTTGTGGCGCCGACGCCATCAGAAATCACCCCGCGCGAGCGGCGCGCACTGGTGATTCGACTCACGGCGGAGCTACTGACGCAACCGCACAACCTGCTCCGTTTTCTGCGCCACGAATTCCTGCACATCGTCGATATGCTTGACCCGAATTTCGGTTACGAACCGGAATTGCCGAAATCGGCCATCGGCCCGACTTACGACCGGCTGCTTCGAGATCGTTATCGCATCCTCTGGGATATCACCATCGACGGCAGGCTGGTCCAAAAAGGATGGTTAGAACCGGAGATCAAAAACAACCACTGGTTAAGTTTTAAGGGAGCCTTTTGCGGACCAAAAACGGATATCGAAAACATCTTTTCTTTCTTTTTCAGCAATCAGCGACCGGTTCATGGCGACCTGGTTGCGTTTGCTCGGTCACCGGAAGGCTGGTTTGTAAATCTCAGTGAAGCCCGGCCCTCCAAAGGGTTGTGCTCGATTTGCAATTTCCCAACGTTTGATTTCGTGAATACAGCAACGGCTTTGAGCTCCCTCACCCTCGAACGCATTCGAGAGGACGTTCCCGCATGGCAGCCTGACCAACCCATTTGTCGCCAGTGCGCGGATTTGTACGAATCAAGAGTTAGCGCACTCAATTCGACCCCATAAACTTCCTGCAACAAATTATCCTCTGCACTTGCTTCAGAACCATTGCTTCACTATCTTTTGCTCAAAAATGAGTAAGTCACGATGATTCGGACAAAACGGGTTTACGAACCAGCCGAGCCAGGGGACGGTAAGCGGTTTCTAATCGATCGTCTCTGGCCGCGCGGTATCAAAAAAGAAGCGCTGCAAATAGAGGCCTGGTTGAAGGAGATTGCGCCCAGCGACGCCTTAAGGAAGTGGTATGCCCATGATCCCAAGAAATGGGAGGAGTTTAAGCGCCGTTATTTTGAGGTTCTGGATAGCAATCCGGCAAGTTGGAAGGGCCTACTCGAAATAGCAGAAGCGAGTACGGTCACCCTTTTATATAGTTCAAAAGAAACTCGGCTTAACAACGCGACTGCTTTGAAAGAGTTTCTGGAGAAAAAACTGGCGACCTTCGACTCGACTGAATTGCGGTGAAGCCTTAAAGCCTATCCATTCTGATTTTCAAAGCGCTGCGGCCGGAAGGCACCGAGAGACACAGGACTCTCGCCGGACAGAACTACTTCGGAGACAAGTTTCGCTGTGATCGGGGCGAGCAGTATGCCGTTGCGAAAATGGCCGGTCGCAGCAAACAGATTTGCAATGGCGGTTTCTCCAAGGATGGGTAAATTATCCGGCGTATCGGGTCGCAATCCCGCCCAGGTGTCGCGCATGGACGCGGATGCCAGCGCCGGCACACTTTTGATGGCAGCCGCCAAAAGTTGCTGAACGCCTGCCGCCGTCACCCGCTTATCGAAACCGGCGTTTTCTAAAGTCGCGCCAACCAAAATGCGACCATCCGGCCAGGGTACCAGGTAGCATCCGGCAGAATGAATAAGATGATGCAATGGCTGCGGCTGCATCTCCAGGCAAACAATCTGGCCACGGATGGGACGCAGCGGCAGCTTGAGGCGATTGCCGGTTTCCACCACACCCGCCCAGCAACCGGCGGCGTTAATCACTTTATCACATTCCAGGACGCCAGTTGCAGTCCGCAGGCCAGCTGCGCGATCGTGCTTAACTACGAGTCCCACGACTTGAGTATGGTTAAGAAACTTGACTCCCACCGCACTGCCCGCACTCACGAGCGCCTTCATCAGCGCGCGATTGTCGACATGGTGATCGTCCGGCAAAAAGATCGCGGCTTCGATGTTGCTGGTTAGAGCCGGCTCCATTTCGTGCAGTTGTTGGTGAGACAACTCCTCCGCCCGTCTACCAGCGGTTAGCTGCCGTTCCACGAGTCCAGCTAGAGCTTCGGCTTCATTAAAATCCGCGGCAAGGTAGATACTGCCGGTGGTACGATAGCCAATATTCACTCCGCTCGCTGCCTGCAGCTCGTCGATAAATTCCGGATAGAGTGCGTGACTCGCGTAACACAGAGCGCTCATAGCATCACGCAATCCATGAGCGGACTCGGATTGCGGTGCCAGCATGCCGGCCGCGGCCCATGAAGCTTCGAGCCCAGGCTCTCCTTTTTCGATAACCGTGACTCTGGCTTTTTGCTGCGCCAGCCGCCAGGCAATCGAGCAACCAATGATGCCGCCCCCGATGATGAGGATGTCGTTATCGGACTTCATTCAAAAAGTGAAATGAACGTAAAATGTGAAACCTCAGACGTGAGAAGGGAACGTCAGGCGTCGTGTCATTGCTCAAAATATTTATCTCTCGATTAAAAAACAAGGGGATTTAGGATTGGAAGTTCCGATGCGAGTCACCAGCGTTCAACTTGCCGCAGGCTGATAGCTGATCGCTGACAGCTATTCTGTTTCTGGAGAGTCAAGTGTTAGAGTAACCGACCGAGTCGGAGAAACTTGATCGGCAGAGCGGTCTTGCCCTGCAGCGCGAGATCGCTCAATATTTCTCCTACCACAGTGGCGAATTTAAATCCGTGTCCCGAAAATCCCGCCGCGAAAACAACGTTGGGATGCAGCGGATGGTGATCAATGATGAAGTGGCCATCCGGCGTCATGGTGTAGAGACACACGGAATATTTGACTCGTCGCGGCTGAAATTGTGGCAAACACTCGCCAAGAAAACTCAAGATCGGCGGTTCATCATCCCGTAGCAGCTCGCGGTTCACGCTGTCCGGATCCGTAATCGGCTGAGGTTTCACATGCTCCGCCACTTTCAGACCGAACTCGTTGATGACCGGAAACCCGTAAAACCCACCTCCTTGGCACTCGACATAAAAAATCGGAAAGAGATCCTGGGCGTAATCGGAGAGATTGGCGGAGTCATACCAAAAGACCACTCGCCGCCACACTTGCAGCGGAAGTTTCAAGGAAGCCAGCTGCCGTACGGCCCAGGGCCCGGCGGTGATAATCAGGTTCTCACAAACTATCTCCCGACCATCGGTTGTAATCCGCACGCCTTTTCCTTCCTCACGCCACGCCACGACCCGCTCGTCTGAGTAGACTTTTGCGCCTAACTTCGTCGCCAGCTTAATGTGCGCCGCGATGCATTTTTCGACATACAAAAACCCGGCAACCGGGTCCTGGTACACCACAAAGTCATCGGGAAATCGAAATTGCGGATAGCGTTTGCGGGCATCCGGTGCGCGCAGGCGTTGATGCGGGAGTTCATAGCGCTGGTAACACAACTCCAATCCTTTGATGACCTCGGCGTCCGCTTTGCCAGCGCAAATGAGCGGACACTGAACAAACAGTTTCTGTTCCGACTCCCGCTCCAGCTCTTGCCACAATTCGTAGGAACGACTCAACAACGGGACATAATCCGGGTGCTCGAAATAGGCTTTGCGGATGATGCGGGTCTCGCCGTGCGAGCTGCCGCGGTCGTGTGCGATGCCAAACTGCTCGATCCCACACACACGCACGCCGCGTCGTGCCAGGCTGTAAAGAGTGGCGCTGCCCATCCCGCCTAGGCCGAGAACGCCACACTCGTAATTTTCCGTTTTCATGTCAAGCCAGGTCCCAAGATAAGAAACTCGTCTTCTAACTTCCAACATTTTCAATAAAAATTGTATTTGCTTTTCTACCGGCCGCATTGTATATTATCCAGCAATTTATGGCCACACATAACTTGACAATTTTGCACCGGCTGCTGTTAACCTGGATGGTGCTGTTTCTCGTCTGGCCGGTGCGTGATTTTGGCGGGATTAACAACACCACCCCACCTCAGTCTTCCCGGCTGAGCATTCAACAACTCTCTGAAACTACCATCAGCAATGTCTCCTGCATCGGCGAAATCCGGACCCACAAATCAGCTGGTGTGAAGATTCAAAGTCCGTTGGCGTTCAAGAAACACCGCACCGTTTACCAATCTCTGACGGAAAAACTCAAGGCGGCACGGGCCGTTTCCTTCGTCCAAAACAATCACCTCACTTTCAATATCCCGAAAATCTGCCTCAAGTTTCCACTGAGTGAACACACCCAGGAAGGGTAGCCTTACTCCACCGCCGCGCCTTTCCCTTTTCAATCTCTCGTAATTAACAGAACGGATTAGCCGCCTGGATTTCAAGGGTTGGGCAATCCTTATTTTATCAAGAAATCAGACAGATACATGAAGTGGTGTGCCAAATGAAGCGATTACACCTTGGGTTGATGCTCCTATTTGCGGCCTGTGCTAAGCCGCCACTTGATGAGATGAAGATGGCCGAAAAAGCTGTCTCTTCTGCGCGCGTGGCGGAAGCGGAAGTTTATTGCAAGATTGAACTGCACCATGCCCTGAGCGTGTACAACAGCGCCCGTCAAAGCTTTGCCGCGCGGAGATTTGACCGGGCGAAAACCTATTCGGTGCTTGCAAAAGAATGGGCTGACTCGACTGCTGTGCTAGCGACCCGTCGAAAAGCGCATGTGCAGGCGGATGCGGACAATGCTATCCAATATTGTGAGAACAAAATGGCCGTCCTGCAAAATATTATCTCCCGGGCAGAAACGATGGGTATCGCAGCGCAAAGGGTCAACACCGCAAGCGTCCGTTTTTCTGAATTGGAGAGGCAATTGCTGGAAATGCTCGACAAAAATCGCGAAGGCAAATACCACGAGGTAATCGAATTAAGCGACCGGCTGGCCGAATCGGTCAGTCTGGCAACGTATGAGATGATTAAGCTCATAAGCGAAACGCGTAAAACCATTGGGACGGGCGTCTCTTTGATCTCTGCCGGTGCGGAATAACATGAAGGCCATCTTAAAAATTATTTCGGTGATAAACCTGCTCATCTGTTTTTACCTGCTGGTTCTACCGGTTACCGGGTATTTGAATCCCGGCAGTCTGGGCCACAGCGACCAACAGTTCGAGGCGTTTTGTGAATCTACGAACGGATGGGTTTCGCTGTTGCCCAGCCAGGATTCGCATCGGCAGTCAGCGCAGGGCACACCGGTACAATTCATTGAAAAGGGTCAGCGTTTGATCGCCCTCTGTCTGTTTAGCGGACGAGTCAATGGCTATCATCGCCACAATGATCTTGATTTCAACCTGCCGTTAATCTGCTACAAATTCCCTCTCGCCGAGCATTCTGAAGAAGGCTGACGCCTTTCCCGTTTTTCCACCACTTTTTTCACTGAGACAATTTCCGAGCTTCCGGTTTTTCGCTTGAAGCTCATGACATTCTGTCAAGGAGTTTAACTATGAGCGAGATCCTATTGTCAGCCCTGACGATCGGCCTCGGCGCTTTTTTTGCCGGATTGATGCTCTACAGTTTCTACATTGTGTTGTTCTCAAAAAACACAAAAACTCCCTCTGCCAAAATGGAAGAGGAGGCCGGCAACAAATCCACCAAGGCGAGCTGAGGTA
>DASWHH010000353.1:0-3399 GCA_036398295.1 bacterium | reverse complement strand
ATCGCGGCGCGGTGGGCCTCATTGCGAACGATATCTGACATGGACACCACTCCCACCAGCTTGCCCTTCGCGTTAACCACCGGCGCTCCGGTGATCATTTTGTCAGTGAGCAGATTGGCGAGATCGCCCACGGACAAATCTTCCTCAACAGTGATGACATCTGTATTCATGATGTCTTTTGCCACAAGACGTTTCATGGAAGTACTCCTTGTCAATTAGGATGAGGCCGGTATGGGGCCAACGTCTCTTCTCCACCGGCAACGTTAATGGCTTCTTAGAACCGGCACGGGCGAACGGCTTCGAACGCCTCTCAAGTGTTGCCGGCCTTGGCCTCGCTGAGTGAAAAACGAACCGGGATTGAGACCCACACCTTTACCGCCTTGTCGCGTTGGCGCGCCGGCTTCCACTTAATGCTCATGACTGCCGCTTGCGCCGCCTCTTCAAAACCAACCTTCATTCCGGATTCCTTCAAAACTTGCGTTTTCAGCGAATTGCCCTTTTCATCGATGAGCACGCCGACAACGACCATCCCTTGGATGCCGGCTTTTCTGGCAATTTCCGGATATTTCAGGTTCTTTCGAATTGAATCGTAGCCGCCCATTGGCGTCGGCGGTTCATCATAGGGGATGAATGCGTAGTTTTCGTAGTCACTACCCTCCAACGGCGGTGGCGGTGGCGGAGGTATTTCTGACAAATCCAATTCGGTGGTTTCGATGGTCATATCCTCCGGAACGTCCTCGTTCTCAGTGGGTATCGGTACCGAGGGCCTGCCGGGCGGTGGCGCCTGTTTTATCTGTTCCGTAGGTGGAATGTCTTCCATTTTGATTTGAATCGCTTCGGCTTTAATTTCCCTGGATGCCACATCAAAATTTGGGAGCGCATGAAAAGCCATCAGCGTGATGACCAAAGAACTCGCCAATGAGAGCTCGAATGTTTTGCGATATTTCAATTTTAGGTCGGCGTCCGGCAATTTGCGGGTTCTCATGTTTTTGCACCTCCAGTAATTTGAAATGAGATGTTCCGGTGACCAGGCATGATTGGGCAAAGGCTATACCAAAACCGACTTCGAACTTGGCTTGATCATAAGTACTTTTTAAATTAAATGGTTATGTCTTACAAGCCAGCGGCAGGGCCGGATACCGAAAAAGGAATTTCTATTGAAAATGAGAAAGCAGCGTTTATCCATTCTTATTTTTAGGAATGGCGCTTTGGGGAATGGTCGAGAATAGATGGGGATGGTGCAGCGATAATTTAGTCGCCGATAATTTTCACAAGCACGCGTTTCTTACGACGGCCGTCAAACTCAGCGTAGAAGATTTGCTCCCACGGACCGAAATCCAGCCTGCCATTGGTGATAGCCACCACCACTTCCCTTCCCATGATCTGGCGTTTGAGGTGGGCGTCGGCGTTATCCTCACCCGTGCGGTTGTGGCGGTAATGGGCGATCGGTTCGTGCGGCGCCAACTTCTCAAGCCAGTCGTCATAATCCTGGATCAGGCCGTTTTCGGCATCGTTGATGTAGACACTGGCGGTGATGTGCATGGCATTGACGAGACACAGACCCTCTTTGACGCCGCTTTTTTGCACCAACTCTTCAACCTTGTCGGTTATGTTCAGGTAATCGCGGCGATGCGGAGTGTTGAACCACAGGTGTTCAGTCAGAGACTTCATGGGTAGAGTTTTACTGAAAATAAAAAGGCCGTCCTGATGATATGTTGTCTCCCACAAAAAGGCAGGTAATAAAAGAAGGATGGAAAAAATAAAAAATGCATCAGAACGGCCTCTTGATTATACCACTTTTTCCCTATTGAGTTCAAGCTTTTTTTTAAAAAATATGTTAAAATTTTGAAGCCTTAAAATCTCAATGTAAAAACGGTCTCTTCGTTTGGACGGGAATGGACGGTGATGCCGCCGCGATGTAGCCGCATGATTTGACGTGACAGGCTCAATCCGATGCCGCTGCCGGTTTCCTTGGTGGTGAAGAAAGGAATGAAGATTTTGTCCAGCATCTGTTTGGGAATGCCGGGACCGTTGTCAGTCACCTGGATGATCACCCGGCCGCTTTCATCGATTTTTGACCTCATCAATATGCTTGAATTAGCACGTCCCGTGACCGCCTGAAAAGCGTTTTTGACAATATTAATCAGTATTTGCTCAACTAACTCAGAGTCGGCGGTCAACTCCAATGTTTCGGGAGCAACACTGTATTGCAATTGAATTCCGTTTTGCGCGAATTCGGGCTGCATGAGCTGGTGTATGCGGCGCAATAGCTCCTGAACGGGAAAGATCTCAAAATTTGGCACCGGCACCCGGGTGAGATTCCGGTACGCATCCACGAAATGGAGCAGACCCTCGCTGCGTTTTTGGATGGTGCGCAGCGCCCCGTGAATATCGCCGCGGGTTTCATCGGTCAGAGCCGGCCGCGCGGACTCACCATTGGAATTCAACATGTCGTTGATTGTGGACGCCAGTGAGGCAATGGGCGTGACCGAGTTCATGATTTCGTGTGTGAGAACCCGGATAAGATTTTGCCACGCCTCCAGCTCTTTTTCTTCTAACTCGCTCTGTATGTTTTGCAGTGAAACCAACGTCAGATTTTGATCGCGCATGCGGAACTCGGTGGCGCTGATCGAGAGCTGCGACAGCTCGTTTTGAATTTCCATCTTCACCAGCGCTTTCTGTCCGGATTTTAGCTCAAACAGTTTTTGTACGAGATGTTTGCCGAGCGGAGTTAACTCATGAATATTTTTCAGCCGAGGAATTTTCAGGAGCCGCTTGGCGGCATTGTTCAACAGCTCTACTTTACCATCGTTTTTAAAAGCAATCAATCCGATGCCCACGTGCTGCACCACGGTTTGTAAATAGCGGAAATGTTCTTCCTTTTCTGCCCGCGCTTGATAAAATTTTTGAATCACCGCATTGAACGCTGATTTCAATTCGTCGAAAGACGAACCCAGTCCGGCGCCGAGGAAGGTTTGCGAGAAATCCTCATGTTTAATTGTCAAGAGGAAGCGGTTGAGGTCGCGGTTGGTGCGCTCGACATAGTAAATGAGGGAATAAATTTGGTATATGACAATGAGGCCGAGGATAAGGATAGTCGCATAGTATTTGGTGTCGGTTTTGAGGAGCAGGTAGAAAAACAAATACAGGGTTCCGCTCAATAGAAAAACCCGCGCTAACACCACGACGCGAAATCTTTTATAGACCATATTTTTCCAACCTGCGGTAAAGCGAGGTGCGAGTCAGGCCCAATTCCTGGGCAGCGCGGCTGATGTTTCCGCCATGTTTGGCGATAACTTTCTGAATGACGATCTTTTCGACATCTTCTAAATTGAGTTTGTCGAATACCAGACCATCCTCTTTTTTCTCCGGCATGGTGAAAAAGAAATCGTGCGGCTG
>DASWHH010000352.1:0-3662 GCA_036398295.1 bacterium | reverse complement strand
AAGTTACGGCTCAATATAATATTTTAGATCGGATTTGTCAAGAAAAAAATACAAAATATAGTGTTTTTTGAAGCGAGGCTATACAATAAGTGGTGTGTGCCGCAGAACGCCTGATTTATGCAGTTTTTGAGGCTAAGAGGTTTTAGTCGGAAAATAATTGTGGTCACAACCTCATGGTTCGACTCCGCTAGCGATGAAGAAATTTGACTTAAGTCTGCGAAGGGTGCCTTCCTCGTCCGAGTCATTGTACGACCAGGCTTCTAAGAGTTCGTGCAACGAAACGCGGTTTAGGCAAAAAAAATGCTCTGGCGGAAACCACGGCCACCAGAGCAGTTTAGTGTATGAACTGCTGTTATACTACTTCTTGGTTTTCTTGGCCGACTTAGTGGTCTTCTTGGCCTTGGTGGTTTTCGTGCTCTTCTTTGGTGCCGCTTTTTTGGTAGCCATTGCTGACCTCCATTTGTTAATATGAATTGGATTATAAAGTTACGGCTCAATATAATATTTTAGATCGGATTTGTCAAGAAAAAAATACAAAATGTAGTATTTTTTTACCGAGAGCGATACAATAAGTGGTGTGCAAAAGTCGCCAGTATCAAGCCGGACTGACCCCAAAAATGTCTTGACACACAATCAAACAATAATTATATTGAGTCACTTTTGCGACCTCATCAAGCCGGAAGTTACAATCATTAGATCATTTCAAGTGACCGACGAAGACTATATCAAGGTTGCCATACGGCTGGCAGGACGGGGACGTGGGCACGTCAGCCCGAATCCAATGGTGGGTGCGGTTATCGTCAAGGGGGGGGTGATTCTCGGGCAAGGGTTTCACAAAGCTTTCGGGAAAGAGCACGCGGAAGTCAACGCTTTCCATTCCGCAAAAGCTGACGTCGCCGGCGCAACTTTGTATGTGAATCTCGAGCCCTGCTGTCATTTTGGAAAACAGCCACCCTGCGTGGATCAAATTTTGAAAGCCGGCATTCAACGCGTCGTGGTTGGCGCCGTCGATCCCAATCCCATCGTCAATGGCACAGGAATTCAAAAACTCCGTGAGAGTGGACTCGAAGTCAAGGTAGGCGTATGCGAGGAAATGTGCCAGCATCTTAACGAAGCCTATTTCAAGCACATCCTTACTGGGTTGCCATTTACCACCTTAAAAATTGCACAAACGCTCGATGGACGAATTGCCGCGAGTAACGGTCAATCGCAATGGATAACCGGCGAGCGTTCGCGGCGGGCGGTGCATAAGATGAGAAGCCAGCACGATGCGCTGCTGGTAGGGATTGGCACGGTGCTCGCCGACAATCCCCACCTGACGGTTCGCTTGAGCCGCGGGGTGTCACCGCAACGGGTGGTGGTGGACAGCCGCTTGCGCATTCCATTGGGGTCACATTTGCTGACCGACGGGCTCGTTGAGAAGACGATCATCGCGACCACAGCCCGCGCATCCGAAAAGAAAATTGGAAGCATCAGGAACAGCGGCGCCCGGGTTTGGGTGGTAAAAGCCAATTCTGAAAAGCGTGTGAATCTGAGGGCGCTATGGAGGAAGATGGGAAAGGAAGGCATTGCTGCAGTTTTGGTAGAGGGCGGCAGTCGCGTGGTTACGTCGGTTTTGAAGAACGAACTCGCGGATAAGATCCACGTTTTTCTGGCGCCCAAGATTTTGGGAGATGGCCTGTCCGCTATTGAAAATCTTGGAATAAACAATTTGACCAAGGCCATTCTTCTGCATGACTTCAAGACGCAAAGATTAGACGGAGATCTGTTGATTACGGCGCGGTTGCCGGCAAAGCAAAACTAACACCATGTTCACCGGACTGATCGAAGAAGTTGGCACCATCAGAGCCGTCGTGAATCGCGGCGGGTGGCGGCGCTTTACGCTTGCGGCCAGAACTGTGCTCGACGGGTTGTCGGTCGACGACAGTGTTGCTGTGAGCGGAGTGTGTCTTACGGTTATCGCGCTGGGTGAAAACAGTTTTCAAGTTGAAGCGGTTGCAGAGACCTTGCGCAAGACCACCCTGGAATCATGGCAAACCGGACGCCGGGTCAATCTCGAGCGCTCGCTGCGGCTCGCCGACCGTCTGGGTGGACATCTGGTGCAAGGGCACGTCGATGACGTTGGCAGAGTGGTTGATATGCAGACCGAACCGGGTCGTTTAGTATCGTTTGAACTCCCGACTCATTTGGAGAAGTATGTCATCGCGGAGGGCTCCATCGCCATTGATGGCGTGAGTTTGACAGTAGCTCGTCTGCGGGAGAATATCGCTACGGTTTCTCTTATCCCACACACACTGCAAAAAACAACCCTGGCAGAATTGCAGGTCGGTTCCAAAGTAAATATTGAAGTTGATGTAATTGGGAAGTATATTGAGAAGTTAATAGCCGCCTCGACTGAAAGTAAGATTTCGCCGGCGTGGCTGCAAAAAGTAGGTTTCCAATAAGATGTTCGATCCTATAGAATCCGCCATCGAGGATTTTCGGCAAGGAAAAATTCTGATCGTCGTCGATGATGAAGATCGTGAAAATGAAGGCGACTTTATCATGGCAGCGGAAAAAGTCACAGCGGAAAAAATCAACTTTCTCGCCAAACACGGCCGGGGTTTGATTTGCGTGCCTATGGCCGGCCAACGCCTGGACGAACTCGATTTGCATACAATGGTCGCTGAAAATACTGAAAAGCTTCGCACGCATTTTACCGTTTCCGTTGATGCAAAAAAAAATACTACCACGGGCATCTCCGCCTTTGATCGTTACGAGACGGTAAAAGCGCTGATCGACCCGGCTACCACACCCCGCGACCTGGCGCGGCCCGGTCACATCTTCCCGCTGCGGGCGCGTGAGGGTGGTGTGCTGGTGCGTGCCGGCCACACCGAGGCGGTCGTGGACTTGGCAAAATTGGCGGGACTCTATCCGGCGGGTGTGTTGTGTGAAATCATGGACGAGGACGGCCGCATGGCGCGCGTGCCGAGGTTGTTCGAAATGGCCAAACAATTCGATCTGAAAATCATCACCATCAAAGATTTCATTGAATACCGCCGCCGCACCGAGATTCTGGTGAAGCGAGTCGTCACCACCAGCCTCCCGACCGATTACGGTGAGTTCACCCTGCATCTTTACAGCAGTGAATATGACGAACAACACCACGTCGCCATCGTGAAAGGTGATGTTTCCACCGGCGCACCGACGCTGGTGCGCGTGCATTCGCAATGCCTGACCGGCGACATTTTTGGTTCTCAACGCTGCGATTGCGGTGAGCAGCTGCGCCAGGCTCTGCGTATGATTGAATATGAAAGACGAGGCGTGGTATTGTACATGCGGCAGGAAGGGCGAGGGATTGGCCTCGAAAATAAACTCAAAGCCTATGAGTTGCAGGACCGCGGGAAAGACACGGTTGAGGCCAACGAAGCGTTAGGGTTCAAGGCGGATCTGCGACACTATGGGGTGGGCGCGCAAATACTCTACGATCTTGGTATTCGCAAAATCAGACTTCTGACCAACAACCCCAAGAAAATTGTGGGCATCTCCGGTTACGGCCTCGAGGTGGTGGAACGCGTCAAGATTGAAATCCCACCCAACAAGGTGAACGCCAAGTATCTCGCCACCAAGCGCGACAAATTAGGTCATCTGCTTAGCCTGGCAGATTATCCCATTGCGATCAA
>DASWHH010000351.1:0-10065 GCA_036398295.1 bacterium | reverse complement strand
GCTACGATCGCGGCTTCAGTGAATTTCACGACTATATTGATGCCTCCAAGACTTTGACTGGAGCAGCAGTTGCTGGACCGGGTGAGCAAATCGGCGTTCCGAAAATGGCGCTGGATCAATATCTGGTTTCGGAAGAGAGTGTTCACCGAAAGGCATGCCTTGAAAATGAAATCAACCACAGTATCTTTGCGGCGCTGGAGAGGGTGTCGCGGCCGTTTTTTCTATGGGTGCACTATATGGACACCCATTATCCCTACCTCCCACAAATGTCCCATCAGCGGGACCTGAGAATAGCAACAATCTCCCGGGACGAAAACTTTAGCCTCAATACCCGCATCCGGGAGAACATGCCGCTCTCGCCGGATTTGCTGCGCAGCGTGCAATCCCTGTATGACGCATCGGTTCGGCAATTGGATGGAAAGATCGAAGAGTTGCTGCGCTTTCTGCGACAGCGCGGGTGGTATGACTCGTCGCTGATCGTGTTTTGCGCCGATCACGGCGAAGAGTTTCAAGAACATGGCGACTTGCAGCATAAATCGAAGCTGTATGACGAGTTGTTGCGAGTCCCGCTGCTGATAAAGTCGCCGTTTGCAGCCAGCGTTCGGCGGTGTGAGCAACTGCTGTCGTTGATCCAACTGCCGCCGACCATTTTATCTTTCTTGGAAGCGGAGAACCCGTTTAGCGAGCGGAGTGTCTTTCGGCAAAATCGACTTTCGCCGGCGGAGGAGCGGAAATTCATTATAGCCGAAGCCAGCTACGCCGCCAACGGCGGGCCGCCGGTGGATCACCGGCTTTTCAATATCGAAGTTCTTCCAAAACGATTCGCCTATCGCGATCAGTTTTGGAAGCTGATTTTCGACAGCACGAAACCGGAAACCCTGCTCCATAATTTGGTCAACGATCCTTTTGAGAAAACGCCCATTTGCGATCCGGGTTTCGCGGCCGGTTGTCTTGAAATTCTGGAAGGGCATATTCGAAATCAAGAAAAGCAACGGTTGCGCGATAGAATAGCACGCGTGCAAAAAAAATTGCTAACAACCGCTGCTGCCGATGCAAAAGTAATCACTTCTTTTTGACGATGTTTACAATATGCACAAAATCATAGTAATCGTAGTTTTTTTGTTGCCGGTCGCGCTCTTGTTTACCGGCGAGCCCAAATTCGGCGAGAGAATGGATCGCGGATTGGTTGAGCATCCCGCTCTCGATGAAGCTTCAGGAATTGCGGCCAGCCGAAAAAATCCCGATGTCTTATGGGCGCATAACGACTCCGGAGATCGCAATCGCTTGTTCGCGCTCAGCTCTACCGGCAAACATCTCGGTGAGTTCTCCATTCAAGGCGCCAGCGCCAGGGATTGGGAGGATATGGCAGTCGGGCCGGGTCCGGTGGAGGGAGAGTCGTATCTCTATATCGGCGATATTGGTGACAATGACGAGCGCATCGATCTGAAGTATATCTATCGCATCCCCGAGCCACTCGTCAGCTTCAATGGGTCGCCGGTCGATTCGATTTTGAATGGAGTCGAGATCATCACTTTTCGCTACCCGGATGGCAACCGCGACGCCGAGACCGTTATGATCGATCCTTTGACTCGCGACATTTACGTGGTGTCTAAAAGAGAGAGCAAGGTGAGGGTGTATCGCGCGGCTTACCCACAATCGACCAGCAGCACGATAACATTGGAGCACGTTGCCACTCTGAATTTTAGCCTGGCCGTGGGCGGAGACATTTCATCCAGTGGTTCTGAAATTCTGCTCAAGACCTACACCAACATTTATTACTGGTGCCGAAGCCCTGGTCAGGATTTATGGCAGACGTTCGCGGAACCGCCGATTGTGGTGCCCTACCTACCTGAGCCGCAGGGCGAAGCAGTGTGCTGGCAAGCCGACGGCACGGGGTACTATACCCTCAGCGAGGAGTTGGCCGACATTCCGGGGCGCCTTTATTTTTACCCGCGCCTCGAGCCCACCGCTGTTGGTGAAACTCGTTCCCCGTCGCCGGTCTTACAATTGGAACAGAACTATCCCAACCCGTTCAATCCATCCACGGTCATTCACTACTCGCTATCGCAACCGGCTTACGTTAAGTTGAACATTTACGACCTGCGCGGTCGGCGTGTCGATACCCTGACCGATCATTTCACGTTTCCTGGCCGGTAT
Source organism: bacterium (assembly GCA_036398295.1). Taxonomy (GTDB): domain Bacteria; phylum Zhuqueibacterota; class Zhuqueibacteria; order Oceanimicrobiales; family Oceanimicrobiaceae; genus DASWHH01. The sequence goes on along the minus strand of DASWHH010000351.1, from coordinate 7,908 downwards.
ACTCTGGAATATCGTCCGTCTGGCTTAGAAAGCGGCATGTATTTCTATCGTCTGCAGGTGGGCACTTCGTTGGGTACGTTTAGTCAGTCCCGGAAGCTGATATTGATCAAATGAGCATTGTTCTTGTGATTGTGTTGAAACCCTGCGGTAAGTTTCTTACTACTGGCTAACGAGCCTTTCTCAATTTCGTCTTTATTTCCCTGAAGGAGGAGGAAGATGAACATGATTAAATTCATCGCAGCCTGGCTACGCCGTTTGCCGTGGAGTTTCTCGATCGCATTATTCGTCTCTTTGCTGGCGTGGCTTGCAATCGTGGCGACGGCCTTAACTTACCTGGACGTCAGCACCATTTCTCATGCTGTTCTGAAAATGTTCAGTGATTTTAATTTTGAGAAACCGGGAGTGATTGGTTACCTCCTCAAGCCCCTTCCGGTCCTTTTTGAGAGTATTGTAATTGTCGCCATTTTTGCCCTGGGATTGTTGGGCAGTTATAATTTTGCCGCGTGGGTTTCTCGCCGCCTTTATAAGCGACCCCGGATTTATGTTCATGACCCTGTCGCTCCTGCCGGTGGTTCCGGCAACATGCTTTCGGAGTTTATGGAGTCTCGTGGCATCACCGATCTGCGCATTGGTATTATTTGCGCCGGCGGCGGCGCCAAAGGGGCATATCAGGCAGGATCGTTGAAGGCGATTTATGAGTTTTTGGAAAAGAACAACGGGCTCGACAAAGTGAAAATGATCTCCGGTACGTCGATCGGCTCGTGGAATTCCATGTTCTGGATGGCCGGGCTGATCAAGGCTTCGGCGCCCGGTCACATGAGCGCTCATGAAACATGGTGGAAAGAGATTCGCGTGGATCGCATCGTCTCGTTTGCTCCGTATGCACCTATGACTAAAAACTATTTTCTGTTGACCACGCCCTGGCAGGAGACATTTAAGACATTCTTTGCGGATAACTCTGCGGTCAAAAAGGCGTTGGCGGAGCGCGTGTTCGATAATCCGGATCGCGCCCTGCATTTTTATCTCACCCGCTCAAATGTGGTGGCGGGAAAATTGGAGTTCGCTACCAACAACGCCAAGCTTCCAGGCATGATGCGCAAGAACTGGAAAACCGGCGGCGTCGAACCCGTTTTTTCCAGCGATCTCTATGAAGTCATCGCCAAGCAGGGTGAAAACGATGTCATCGATCGCATGCGCACAGCCGTGTTTGCCTCCATGGACTTGCCGCCGCTGTTCCCGTATCTGCAGATCGATAATAAATTTTTTGAAGACGGCGGCGTGGTTGACAATCTTCCCGTACGTTTTGCTACCCAGATTGAGCATTGCAATCTCTTGTTTGTTCTACCGTTGAACGCATCGTTTGAAACACCGGCAGATCAAAAATCGGTCATCAAACGCCTGGGCCGGGTGATGGAAGTGCGGCAGGGCGTACTCGAACGCGAATCGATGAAATTGACCTATTTATATAACGATTTGGCGCGACTCAACAACCCGCAGAAGCCGGAGCTGGTATCGGTTTTCGCGATTTGTCCCGAACAGCCTCTGGGTATCAACACTTCGGAATTCTGGAAGACGAAAGAAGCGGGCCAGGCCTTTGATTTGATGTACGTCGCATCCAAGCATGAGCTCGAGGACAATTTTTTTGAAGGAACCGATCCCCATGCGCTGCGGATGGCCCTGGTGAGTCCGTCGGGAGAAATAACCTATAGAGAGGAATTCTAATCATGAATGGCGGATTGCGTTTTTGTGCGGTTGCGCCAACTTTTGTTGTCAGTGATATCAGCGCCACCATGCGCTGGTACGAAACCAATCTCGGCTTTACCGGCGACCCCTTCCCGGATGAAGAGCCCTACGTTTTTGCGATTATGGCCCGCGATAAAATTGAAATCATGCTGCAGTGCATCGAAGGCTATCAAAAGCCGGATTTGTCTGCTCTTCGACCTGCTGGCGTTTGGGATGCCTATATTCGCATCGAGGGCGTGAAAGAATTTTACAAACTGGTGCGCGCGCGTATTCCCATCAAATCCCCTCTCACCAAACGTAGCTACGGCGATTGGGAGTTCGAAGTCACCGATCCCAACGGCTACGTGCTGGTATTCAGCGAGCTTTTGGAATGAGCGCTTTGGCGTTCGAAGTCGCTGACCATCGGAGGCGGATTAATGGAGTATCGGAGTGATGGAGTAAAGGTTCTCAGTTTATGAATTGTTCAGACACCCGTTTCCAATTTAGGCATAGAGAATTTAAGGTTGAATTCTTGCCGGTTTATTTCTAAATTTGACCGCTTTCAAATTAATTCTCAAACCATGAGAAACGCAGTAGACAGAGGAGGAACTGCTATGATCAGAAGAACGAGATGCGTGAGCCGTGCTATGGCATGGAGTGTGGCCTTTGCGATCGCCTGTCTGATGGTGATGCCCGACCTTTTTGGCAGCGAGCCGTTGAGTCCGAAAGATTTGCTGAGGATCAAATCCGTCACCCATGCCCACATCCGTCCCGATGGCGCCTGGATCGCATACACGGTTTCGGTGCCCCGCGCCGCCAACGACAAAGCCGGTGCGGCCTACAGCGAGCTTTATTTAGTCTCTCCCAAAACCAGAGAGAATCGTCCGTTCATTACCGGTAAGGTAAATATCAGTGCCGTACAGTGGCGCCCCGATGGCTTGGCGCTGGCCTTTCTCATGAAACGCGGCGAGGATGCCAAAACCCAGGTGTGGATGATAGCGGTTAATGGCGGTGAGGCGCGACAACTCACCGACTCGGAAACCAATGTCGAAAAATTCAACTGGCACCCATCCGGCAAGCAGATCGCGTATATTGCCGAGACTCCAAAGTCCAAACGTGAAAAAGAGTTGGAAAAGAGAGGCTACGGGTTCATTTATTACGAGGAAAACCTCAAGTCGCAAAATCTCTACCTGATAGCTGTTGCCGCACCCGGTGAGAAAGCCGAGCCCGAGCAGTTGACAAAAGAGGTTGCGGTCTGGTCATTTGAGTTTTCGCCCGATGGCAAGACCGTCGCCGCGGCGATCAGCGAGAAAAATCTGATCGATCACAGTTATATGTTCCAGCGCGTTCACTTGCTGAGCCTCGAGGACCAATCTCTGAAGCAGTTGACCAACAATCCTGGCAAATTGGGCAATTACGCTTTCAGCCCCGATGGCAAATATCTGGCTTATGCGGCCGCGCTCGAGCAGAAAGACCACGCGGTGAGCCAGGCGTTCGTCGTTCCGGTTGCAGGCGGTGAAGCGGACAACCTCACGCCCACCAAGTTTCGCGGCCATATCAATTGGGTCGGCTGGAAAGACAACGGCACCGTGCTGTACAACGCCGATGAAGGTGTCGAGACCACCTACAGTCTCGCGAAACTGACCGGCAACGGCGTGGAGCGTACGGTGATTCTGAATTCCAAGGATCATGGCGTGGTTTTCGATCCCCCTACTTTTAGCAACGATTTCAAAAATTTTGCTTTTGTTGGCGGTTCGCCACATAATCCCAACGAGGTCTACTATTGGAACGGCCTGCCGGCGCAGGCAGGCGGCAAGCAAATCCAGCGCCTCACTGAAACGAATGGCTGGCTGACTGACAGAAAGTTGGGCATGCAGGAAGCGATTCGCTACCAGGCGCGCGACGGTATGGAGGTGGAGGGTGTGCTGATTTATCCGGTGGATTACCAGGCAGACCAACGCTACCCGCTGGTTGTAATTGTGCACGGCGGCCCGGAATCCAATTTCTCCAATCGCTGGATAAGTCGCTACGCTGAACCGGGGCAGGTTTTGGCCGGCAAGGGCTACGCCGCGTTTTACCCCAATTACCGCGCCAGCACCGGTTACGGGGTGGAGTACGCTGCCTACGGCTACAACGATGCAGCCGGCGTCGAATTTGATGACATCGCCGATGGCATCGATTACCTGGTTCAGCAGGGCATTGCCGATCGCGAACGCGTCGGTCTCGGCGGCGGATCGTACGGCGGGTTTGCATCGGCCTGGTTTGCCACCTATTACACCGCAAAGGTTAAGGCCGTCTGCATGTTTGTGGGCATCAGCGATCTCATCAGTAAGCGCGGCACCACCGACATCCCTTTTGAAGAGCTGTATGTTCATTCCGGGAAAAAGCTCGAAGAAATGTGGCAGCAAAGTTTGGAACGCAGTCCCATTTACTGGGCGCATCAGAGCAAAACCGCCACCCTGATTTACGGCGGTGCGGATGACCCCCGCGTCCATCCATCGCAGAGCTTGGAATTGTATCGCCTCATGAAAATGAACAATCATCCCGCGGTGCGACTGGTGCAGTATCCCGGCGAAGAACACGGCAACCGCAAGCAACCGGGACAAACCGATGTCATTTACCGAATCCTTGACTGGTACGATTGGTATGTGAAGGAGGCGAAACCTCTCGATGGGCCCATGCCGCCGCTGGATCTCAGCGAGAGGTACGGGCTGGAGTTGGCTGATTGATTCTTTGGGGAGCTTGAAATGGAGAAGAAACAGGGGAGAATCTGTACTCACATAGTTTTGACGGTGCTTTTGGGAGCCTGTTCGCTGCTGCTATCCGGAGACGATGAGTACATCTACTGGCAGGAGCAAAGGGAACTGCATTGGACCGATTTCAGGAAAACACCACCGTCGAATCACCGGTTTTCCGCCCAAAGCTGGGTTGGTCTTGATGTTGACGGCCACTGCGTTGAGGGCAGATTTTACTACGATGTGACGGCGTTTTTCAACCGCGATTCCTCCTGGGTAAATCGAAAGAGGCTCGGTGATAAACTACTGCGACACGAACAAGGGCACTTCGATATCGCTGAAATCGCTGCGCGGCAACTGCGAAAAGAATTGCAGGAATTGGGCGAAACTTGCAACGACGTAGAAAAAATGAAAAAGACAGTCAACCGGCTCACCACGTTCAACCGCATGAAGTTGAATATGGAACAGAGTGACTATGATACCGAGACCCGCAACGGCGGCGATTCTAAGAAGCAGAAACAGTGGCAAGAGAAGATGGGTCATCGTCTGCAACAGCTTGAATCATATCAAGAATGAAGTCCAGGTATCGAAGCGAAATCAATCAGGATGTAGCCCTGGCGCAGCCCGGAGAATTTTCACCCATTGCTATTGGACCGTTGCGGGTATGGCCGCCGGTGGTGCTGGCGCCCATGGCCGGTATCACCAACTCGCCGTTTCGCCGGCTGTGCAAGAAGTTCGGCGCCGGACTGTACGTGTGTGAGATGGTTGCGGCGCGCGGTCTGGTGACCGGCAATCCCAAAGCATTGAAGCTGGCCGCGTTTGCCCCGGACGAAATGCCCCGCAGTTTGCAGCTTTGCGGCGTGGATCCACACTTCATCGGCGAAGCGGTCAGCCGATTAGTCAATGACAGCCACGTCGATCACATCGACATGAATTTTGGCTGTCCGGTGCGCAAAGTCACCCGCAATGGCGGCGGCGCGGCCATTCCGGTTAAGCCGAACCTGCTGCGTAACATCATCCGCGCGGCCGTGCGACACGCCGGCGCGGTGCCGGTCACCATCAAATTTCGGATTGGCATCAACGATGAGCTGCAAACCTATTTGACCGCAGGCAGAATCGCCGAGGAGGAGGGCTGCGCGGCGGTGGCGCTGCACGCCCGCACCGCGGCCCAGCTCTACGACGGCGAGGCCAATTGGGACTATATCGCTAAATTGAAAGCTGCGGTTCGCACCATCCCCGTTCTCGGCAATGGCGATATCTGGGAAGCTTGTGACGCTTTGCGCATGGCGCGCGCTACGGGCTGCGACGGCGTGGTGATCGGACGAGGTTGTCTCGGACGGCCGTGGCTGTTTCGCGATTTGGCGGATGTCTTCAATGGCCGCGAGCCGCAGCCGCCCCCCCACCTCGGCGAGATCGTTGACATCATGCTGGAACACGCCCGGCTACTGCGCGACTGGTTGGAAGAGCGCAAAGCGATGATCACCTTTCGCAAGCATTCCACCTGGTATCTCAAAGATTTCACCAGCACCAAGGCGCTGCGCGAGCAACTGATTCGAACCCACACGTTTGCCGAGTTTGAGGAGTTGTTGAATCGTGTCGACCGCGAGGAACCGTTTCCGCCGCACCGGCTGCGTGTTTCGCGCGGCAAGCGCCCCGGCACTCAGAATGTGGCGCTGCCGCGAGGCTATCTTGATGACCTAGGCGATGATACGCCGCCGGGTATTGAAGCCGAAGAAGAAATCTCCGGAGGATGAGCCATGAGAAGAAAGTATCGCCGACTCGACGCGTAATTTTTAGTTTTTGAATTGCTGGCAAAAACCGGTCCCCAGTTGTCGACAAAGTGACAAGTGAGTTTGGAAGTGTGCCTATTGCGGGATGCACAAAATTCATTTGTTTATTTCCTCGTTTTCCGCTATTTTTCAGCCATGAATGAACCACCAAAACTTGCCCACGTCGGCGCGGGATATTGGGGGAAGAACATTATCCGCAATCTGGTTAGCCTGAACGTCCTTGCCACCATCTGCGACGCCGATCGCGAGACCGCCGACAAATTCCAAAAAGTCTATCCTAAAGTCCCATGCACCACGGATTTCAAATCAGTACTGCGTGATGGTCAAGTCACCGGTGTTGCCATTGCCACACCGGTACCCACCCATTATCAATTGGCGAAGGAAGCTTTGCAGGCCGGCAAAGATGTGTTTGTAGAGAAACCGCTGGCGTTGAAACCGGAGCAGGGCGAAGAGCTGGCGAAACTCGCGCAGGACACCCATCGCATCTTGATGGTAGGGCATATTTTACGGTATCATCCCGCCATCGAGAAAATAAAGGATATCATCGACAGTGGCAAACTTGGCCGCGTGGCCTACTGCTACTCCAACCGACTGAACCTTGGCAAAGTTCGCAAAGAGGAGAACATCCTGTGGAGTTTCGCGCCCCACGATATTTCGGTGCTCAATTTCTTACTCAGTGGACCGCCCGATGAAGTTAGCGCCTCTGGCGAAATTATTCTCCAGCCCGGTGTCCACGATGTCACCCTCACCGTGATGAAATGGCGGAGCGGGGTGATGGCGCACATTTATGTGAGCTGGCTGCATCCGTTCAAGGAACATCGGCTGGTGGTGGTAGGCGACAAAGCCATGGTGGTGTTTGACGACACGAAAGAAAAGGACAAACTGGCGCTCTATGACTGTGGCATCGATTTCATCAAAGGGGAGGCCGTAAAGCGGGACAAACAAGCCGAGGCGATCCCGTTCGAGGCGAAGGAGCCTTTGCGCGCAGAACTCGAACATTTTCTCGAATGCCTGCAAACTCGCCATCAGCCGAAAACCGACGCGGCCGAAGCCCTGGCGGTGCTGCGGGTCTTACATCAAGCCCAGCAATCATTGGAGTCCCGAAGGGCCGGGGGAACCGACGTGCCAAATCCGACCGGAAGTTCCAGAGAATATTTCGTTCACCCGACCGCGATTGTGGATGAGGGCGCGGAGATCGGCAAGGGCAGCAAAATCTGGCATTTTTCCCACATCAGCGGCGGCGCGAAAATTGGTGAGCGCTGCAATTTAGGGCAGAACGTGTATGTGGCCAAAGGCGTGATGATCGGCAACAACGTTAAAATCCAAAACAACGTCTCGGTTTACGAAGGGGTGGTGCTCGAAGACGATGTGTTTTGCGGTCCGTCGATGGTTTTCACCAACGTGAAGAACCCGCGCTCGGCGGTTCCCCGTAACACGCCGAAAGATTATTTGCCAACGCTGGTGAAGAAAGGCGCGTCGCTCGGCGCCAACAGCACGGTTGTTTGCGGCGTCACCATCGGCGAGAATGCTTTCGTGGCTGCGGGCGCTGTGGTTGCGGGTGATGTGGCGCCCCATGCGTTGGTCGCGGGTGTGCCGGCGAAGCAAATCGGCTGGATGTGTAGTTGTGGTATTCGGCTGCGGGAAAGCAAAGGGAGGCATGC
>DASWHH010000350.1:0-3945 GCA_036398295.1 bacterium | reverse complement strand
AGCAGCGAAATAGACTTCTGCAAAATATCAAAAGTGGTCACCGGGTGGCGGAAGCCGCCATTGAGCCGTGGACTGAAAAAATGATCGCTTTGGGTAATAAGATTGTCAGCGACCGCTTTCGACTCATCGGAGAGTTAGCAGGCCTGTTGGCACCAATCTACCGGGAATACAGCGGATCGAATGATGAAGTGCGCATCACCATCGAGTCGCAAGTGCAACCCCACCACGGAGAAGAGGCGTATTGGACGGCCCTGAAAAACTTGAAACAGAGGGAAAGACAACTCGGAGTTTCGCTGGTTGGACCACATCGAGATGACCTCAACATCAGCATCAATGATCGCGACCTCCGTGATTATGGTTCGCGCGGTGAGCATAAGTCCGTTCTGATAGCGCTAAGATTGGCCGAATTGCAGTTTTTGAAGCAAAAACGGGAGGAAACCCCGGTTTTCCTGCTTGACGATTGTTTTTCCGAGCTTGATGAAACACGGGAGCGCGGCGTTTTTTTTTCTTTTCACGGGCTGGGTCAAATGTTCCTCACCAGTCCGCGAGAATTGGGTTTTCTAGAAGAAGCAGTCTCAAGTGAAATCAGCAAATACCGCGTGCAAAATGGCGTCATCGAACCGCTCTAAGGTCAAGGGCGCCTCGTCGTTGGGCGAAGCCATGCAGCATTTACTGCGTAGCCTTCGAATCGAATCGAAGGTCAAACAACACCTGGCGGTCGCGAGTTGGCCCGAGATTGTGGGCCCGGGCGTGGCAAAGGTTTCGGCAGCGGATAGAGTCGAAAACGGAATTTTGTTTGTCAAGGTGGAATCGAGCACCTGGCGTAACGAGCTGATGTTCATGCGAATGGAATTTGTAAAAAAAGTGAATGCTTTTCTGGGGGAAAATGTCATCCAGGATATTCGATTTAAATAGGTGAGGTCTTAAACCATATGGCCAAAAAGCAACAACAAAAATCTAACCCAAAGAAAGAGAAGAAGGCGAAGCCTGGCCAGCAAGTAAAGGCAAAAAAAGCATCGAAAGTGTTAAAGCCAGCAAGAGAGGCAAGCCCGAAAAAAAACAGCAAAGTGGTAGCCCGAGTGAGCAAGCCCACTAAGTCCCTAAAGGAGTCAAAGAAAGAAAAGCCCGTGGAGAAAGAGGACAAAAGCAAGAAGACAGCGAAGGCCCGGCAAGTGATAGATCTTTTTGAAATTGAAGAAGTGGGGGAAACCGAACAGGCGATAGCTGCGCCCGCTATATACAATGCGGAACAAATTCAGGTTTTGAAGGGGCTGGAAGCTGTACGCCGCCGTCCCGCCATGTACATTGGCGACATTTCGGTGCGCGGCCTCCATCATCTGGTTTATGAAGTCGTCGATAACAGCATTGACGAGGTGTTAGCGGGCTACTGCGACAAGATCACCGTCACCATCAAGAACGAAGGTACCGTCACCGTCGAGGACAATGGCCGCGGTATTCCGGTTGATATTCACCCCACGGAAAAGCGTCCGGCCCTCGAGGTGGTGATGACCATTCTCCACGCCGGCGGCAAGTTTGACAAGAAATCCTACAAAGTGTCCGGTGGCCTTCACGGCGTCGGCGTATCGGTGGTGAACGCGCTTTCTGAATGGTGCGAAGTGGAGGTGTGTCGCGACGGCAAAATTTACTATCAAAAGTATGAGCGCGGCGTGCCGGTCGCTGATATGAAAGTTATTGGCAAGGGTAAAGCTCCTGGCACCAAGACCACGTTCCTACCCGATAAAGAGATCTTCAAAAAGGTTGACATCAGTTTCGACATCATCTCCGAGCGCATGCGGGAATTGGCGTTTTTGAACAGCGATCTGGAGATTTCCGTCTTCGAGGAAAAAACCGGCAAAAGCAACAAGTTCAAATACAAAGGCGGGCTGATTGAGTTCATCGAGTATCTTGAACAGAGTCGCAACCCCCTGTTCAAGAAACCCATTTTCACTTCCGGCCAGAAGGAGGACGTCTCCGTCGAGATTGCTCTGCAATACGACGACTCGTATGTCGAAAACATTTTTTCATATGTGAACGACATCAACACCGTTGAAGGCGGCACGCATCTAATTGGATTCAAATCGGCGCTCACCCGCACGCTCAACAATTACGCGCAAAAAAACAGCCTTTTAAAAAATGAGGATTTTACGCTAACCGGCGAGGATGTCCGCGAAGGGCTCACCGCCGTTGTCAGCGCGAAAGTGCCGGAGCCACAATTCGAAGGGCAGACCAAAACCAAGCTCGGCAACAGCGAAGTGAAGGGCATAGTCGAGTCGATTTTTGGCGATGGCTTTGCGGCGTTTCTGGAAGAGAATCCCAGCATCGCCAAAAAGATCATCGAAAAGTGCGTCTCCGCCGCGCGATCACGCGAGGCGGCCCGCAAGGCCCGTGAGCTGACCCGCCGCAAAAGCGCGCTGGATGGCAACTCGTTGCCCGGCAAGTTAGCAGATTGCTCCATCGAGGATCCGTCGCAGTGTGAGATTTATCTCGTCGAGGGGGATTCCGCCGGCGGTTCCGCCAAGCAGGGCCGCGATCGCCGCTTTCAGGCGATTCTGCCGCTCAAAGGTAAAATCCTGAACGTCGAGAAAGCGCGGCTGGATAAAATTCTTTCCAACGAAGAGATTCGCACCATCGTTTCCGCTCTTGGCACGGGCATTGGCGCGGACGAGTTTGATCTCGAGCGTCTGCGCTATAATAAGATCATCATCATGACCGACGCGGACGTTGACGGCTCGCACATTCGCACTCTGCTGTTGACATTTTTCTTTCGCTACATGAAATCGTTGATCGAACAGGGGCACATGTACATCGCGCAGCCGCCGTTGTACCGCGTTCAAAAGGGTAAAGAAGAGTTTTATGCTTATGATGACGAGGAGCGCGACTCCATCCTCGATCGGCTGGGGAAAAATGGCGCCAACATTCAGCGCTACAAAGGCCTTGGTGAAATGAACCCGGAGCAGCTCTGGAAAACCACCATGGACCCCGAGCAGCGCACCAACTTGCAAGTCACCATCGAGGAAGCCATCGAGGCGGATCGCATCTTCTCCATGCTAATGGGAGATAACGTCGAGCTCCGGCGCAAGTTCATCGAAGAGAATGCGCAGTACGTGAAGAACCTGGACGTCTAACACCGCGTAGCGTAGAGAGCAAGGCGCATGGAGAAAACCTCCCGGCGTTACGCCCCGCTCTATGCGCTCTGCGCTCTGCAATCAAAAATCAGGAGTAAACCTTAGAATATGGATCTACAGCGAGATCGGGTCGTTCCGGTTTTCATCGAATCCGAAATGAAAAATTCCTACATCGACTATTCGATGTCGGTGATTGTGGCGCGCGCCCTGCCGGACGTCCGCGATGGGCTCAAGCCGGTGCACCGCCGCGTGCTTTATGGCATGCACGAGCTGGGCCTGCGCGCGAACTCCGCTTACAAAAAAAGCGCGCGTATCGTCGGCGAAGTCTTGGGAAAGTATCACCCGCACGGCGACACGGCGGTGTATGATTCCATGGTGCGCATGGTGCAGGATTTTTCCTTGCGCTATCCGCTGGTCGATGGCCAGGGCAACTTTGGCTCGGTGGACGGCGATTCGCCGGCGGCCATGCGGTACACCGAAGCCCGCATGTCGCGCATTGCCGAAGAAATTCTCCGCGACCTCGAAAAAGATACGGTTGACTTTGCGCCCAACTTCGACGAGTCGCTGACCGAGCCGACGGTGATGCCGTCGGTGCTGCCGAATTTGCTGGTGAACGGCGCGTCCGGAATCGCGGTTGGCATGGCGACCAACATTCCCCCTCACAATTTAGGCGAAGTGGTGGATGCGCTGACGGCGTTGATCTCGCGCCCTAATTTGACGGTCGAGTCCTTGATGCAGTACGTGAAAGGGCCGGACTTCCCCACCGCTGGCATCATTTACGGCGACACCGGCATCGACGAGGCCTATCGTACCGGCCGCG
>DASWHH010000349.1:0-7705 GCA_036398295.1 bacterium | reverse complement strand
AACAGAATACTCTATGGAAGCACTTGGGTTTTACATAATCGGTGGCATAATTTTAGCGGCGGCCGGGTGGCTGGGAGCAACGCTGATTGGAAAAAACTCTATCAAGAATGCCCGCTCCCAGACGCAGGAGATTCTGGCTGAGGCCCGGCGAGAGGCTGAACGCAGCAAACACAAAATTGTTCTGCAGGCGAAAGAAGAATGGTTGAACATTCGCGACAATCAAGAAAAGCAGCTAAAGGCGCGGCAGAAAAAGCTCGAGCAGCTGGAACGTGAGATCATTGAGAAAGAAAAGCGCATCAGCAAAAAGGACAATGACATTTCCCAAAAGGAAAGCAAGCTGGTGTTAGGAGAGCGAAACCAGCTGGAACAAAGAGAGGCCTTGAAAACAAAAGAGCAGGAGCTGAGTCGCATCCTTCAAAAGCAGAATTTGGCTCTTTCGCGCGTGGCGCAGATGAGCCTCGACGAGGCTAAGGCGCTACTTTTGGAAAATCTCAAGCGCGAGTATAATACTGAAGCCGCGCAGATTTACAAGGAGTTGGTTGATCGAGCAAAGGAGAATGCGGTTAAAGAGGCTCGAAAAATCATCACCATGGCCATCGAAAAAAATGCCGCCGATCAATGCGTGGAGTCCACGGTATCGGTGGTGTCATTACCTTCGGAGGAAGTCAAAGGGCGGATTATCGGTCGCGAGGGGCGCAACATCCGGGCGTTTGAGCAGGCTACTGGCGTAAAGGTGATTGTTGACGACACCCCGGAAGCAGTCGTGCTGTCGGCTTACGATCCGGTACGTCGTGAGATTGCCCGCCTTTCGCTCGAGCGAATTATCAAGAATAAAATTAGCCCTCAGAAGATTGAAGACGTTGTATCGACCGCAGAAAAGGAAGTGGACAAGCTCATTTGGCGCGCTGGCAACGAGGTCATTGCACGCGTCGGTGTCGGCCGAATGCACCCTGATTTGATTCGGGTTCTCGGTCGGCTAAAATTCCGGACGAGTTACGGACAAAACGTGCTGCAGCATTGCGAGGAGGTGGCCAGCCTGACGGGATCGATGGCGGCGGAACTGAAACTGAATGTCAAGTTAGCTAAGCGCGCGGGATTGCTGCATGACATCGGCAAAGCCATGAGCCAGAATATGGAGGGTACACATACTCAGATTGGCATCGAGATTGCCCAGAAATTCAATGAAGACCCGGTGGTTATCAACGCCATCGCATCGCATCATGAGGACGAAGCCGCGACCTCATTGATTTCGGTGTTGGTCAGTGCTGCTGACGCCATTTCCGGCGCCCGGCCCGGGGCGCGCCGTGATACCATTGATGGTTACGTGCGACGAATCGAGAGTCTCGAAAAACTCGCCGACTCTTTTGATCTGGTCTCGAAGGCCTATGCAATTTCTGCAGGACGGGAGGTCCGGGTAATTGTGCAACCCGAAAAGGTAACCGATGCCCAGGCTGACCTTTTGGCCAGTGACATCGCTAAAAAGATTCAGTCGGATTTAGAGTATCCGGGTCAAATCAAAGTGACCGTGATTCGCGAAAGCCGCGCGATCAGTTATGCATAAAGGAAATTAGACATTGTTCAATGAAGGAGTCGTTATGCGAAGCCGAAACATCAAGATTTTTCTCTCCTTTGCCACTATCTCACTGGTACTCGTCTGGCTGGTCTTTTCCGGGTTCGACAACGAGACCATGCAATACTATGCCAGCATCACCGAAGTTAAAGCCAGCACAAACATTAATCTCGACAAAGGCCTGCGAGTCAAGGGCAAGCTGGTGGACGGCTCACTGGTGTCCAGTGAAACCAGCCTGGATAAGTCGTTCCGCATCATCGAGGAAGGTCAGGAGCTGGAGGTTCATTACAGCGGCCTGCTTCCGGATACGTTTAAGGACGGCGCGGAGGTGTTGGTTGAGGGCAAGTACAACGCCAACGGCTTTTTTGAGGCAAAAACGGTGATGGCAAAATGTCCATCAAAGTACGAAAGCGCTGACGGCTACCAGGTTGATGGGTACAATTCAACCCAGCCGGGCTCAACCAAAGGAACAAACTAACCAGGGAAGAATTATGGTACTTAATTTAGGTCATAGCGTTCTGATCCTCGCCCTTGTCTCGGCTCTATTTTCAATCGTGACATCGATTGCCGGTGCCAGAGCCAAACGAGAAGATCTCGTTCAAGCGGGTACCAATGCGCTGTATTGTGTGACGCTTTTGGTAACCGTAGCCGTAGTTCTCCTGTGGCGAGATATTGTCTCCCACGATTTTAGCAACGAGTACGTAGCCAGCTATTCCAATCGCGATATGCCCAAGTTTTATGTTTTAGCGTCGCTTTGGGGCGGGCAAAAGGGTTCGCTGTTATTCTGGGGATGGCTGCTGACGATTTACGCAGCCCTGGCGGTTTACATACACCGCGACAAGTATCGGGAGTTCATGCCCTACGTCATAGCTTCGCTCATGGTTAGCGCTGCTTTTTTCATCACACTCAATATTTTTGTCTCGCCGCCTTTTGAAAGACTCTGGCAAGTTGGAGAACGAGTCGTCACGGCGGTGATCCAGCCCACAAATTCCCTGTCCTTCGCCCCGGCAGACGGCCGCGGCCTGAACCCGCTGCTCCAGCATCCTGCGATGGCGATCCATCCACCCATTCTTTATTTGGGATTTGTTGGCTTCGCGGTACCATTCGCGTTTGCAATAGCAGCGCTTTTCACTGGTCGACTCGATAACCAGTGGTTGATGACGATCCGTCGCTGGACGCTCGTCCCATGGTTTTTTCTCGGCATCGGAATGCTGCTGGGCGGAAAATGGGCGTACATGGAGTTGGGATGGGGCGGCTATTGGGCCTGGGATCCCGTTGAAAATGCCGCGTTGATGCCGTGGCTACTCGCCACCGCCTACATTCATTCGGTAATGATTCAAGAAAAAAAGAATATGCTGCGCGTGTGGAACATGGCCTTGATTTTAGGAACGTATGTTCTGTGCATTTTCGGTACATTCATTACCCGCAGCGGCGTCATTTCCTCGGTTCATTCGTTTGCGCGGTCGGACATCGCTCCCTGGTTTGTGGGATATTTGATTTTGTTAATAGCTGCCCCGCTTCTTCTTATACTAAAACGCCTGCCTCTGCTTCGCAACAAGAATCAATTCGAGTCAGTAGTTTCGCGCGAGTCGGCATTTTTGATTAATAACCTGCTATTTTTAGGGGCCTTGGCGGCGGTCTTTTGGGGCACCGTATTCCCAATGGTCTACGAAGCCGTGTACAACGAGAAAGCCACCATGGCGGCGCCGTGGTTTAATCCCAGGATGGTGCCCATCGGGCTGTTCCTATTGTTGTTGACCGGTATTGGACCCCTGGTAGCGTGGCGAAAAACGTCGTGGAATTTGTTGAGGAAGATTTTCATGAAGCCGCTTGGCTTAGCGCTGGTCGGCCTGGGGATCATGCTGGTTGTCGGGATTCGCCATGTTTACGCCTTGATTTCGCTCACGCTCTCAATTTTTGTCACGGCGACCATCATTGCAGAATTCCACCGCGGCGCTCGCGCCCGTATGCGCACCAATTCGGAAGGTTATTTCCCGGCTGTTTACAATCTGCTGATGAAAAACAAGCGCCGCTATGGCGGGTACATTGTCCATTTTGGAATCGTGGTTATGTTCGTCGGATTTACCGGTAAGGCTTTTGAGGTCGAAAAGGACGCGCATCTCAAGATTGGCGAGTCCTCACAAATTCGTGGTTACTCGTTGACTTACCTCGACATGCAGACCATCGAGGACGGCAATAAAATTGTATGGCAAGCGAAAATGGATGTCTATGTCGATGGTGAGAAGGTTAAGACCATTTACCCCAACAAGCATTTCTATAAGGTTCAAGAGCAGCCGACCACTGAGGTGGTTCTGCGCTCGACGCTGAAGGAGGACCTCTACGTAGTGTTGGCGCAACCTAACGATGATCAGAGCGCCATTTTTAAGATTTATATTAATCCATTAGTGAATCTCGTTTGGGGCGCCGGTTTGATTGTCACCCTCGGGACGATCATTATCCTCTTGCCGGCTGACAAGGAACGGCTAAAAAAGGCGCAAGTCTCTTCAACGAAATTGAAGAGGGCTGCTGAAGTCACCTGAACGGAATTCTACCAGCTTAAACCCCACATTTTGTAATTAATCTGTGGGGTTTTTTGTTTCTCCCCAAAAAACATCTTGACAAGCCGGGTAAATTTTTCTATATTAAACCCGACTAAAATGGTCGTATATTGGAGTCCAAATGTTGCGTCTGACCAAAAAATCCGAATATGGCATCATCGCGCTAAAGTACATGCTCAATCAGCCGGCCGGCACAGTCATACGGGCCAAGGAAATATCGGCAGCGTATCACATTCCCACCGAAATCATGGCAAAGATTTTACAGAAGCTCGCCCGTAGGGGTATCGTGAGGTCGTGCCAGGGGTCCAAGGGGGGTTACGTCCTGGCAAAGGACGGTAGCGAGATTTCTCTTTCGGAAATCATCGAAACCATCGATGGCCCCGTCAAATTGGTCGAGTGCATGGACGACGATCGCTGCGCTTGCACGCAATTGAACTATTGCAATATCAGCGATCCTTTCAAGCTCATACAAAGTCAATTCAAACAATTCCTGTCGAGAATCTCATTGTCGGATATTAATAATGAACTTGAAATCCAACGCGTGGTCTGGCAGTAGTTGCTGCCAGCATCAAGTAAAATCTGTTAATTGGAGGTGTTAATGATAACGGTCACCGAGAGGGCAATTTCGGAAGTAAGAAAGCTCATAACCCAGAAGAATGCTGAGGTCAAAGGCTTGCGTGTGGGTGTCAAAGGTGGTGGCTGTTCAGGCTTGTCTTATTTTCTTGACTTTGAAAACATGCCACGTCCCGACGACAATATCATGGAGTTTGATGGAATTAAGTTGTTTTTGGATCCCAAGAGCGCTTTGTATCTTAAGGGCACACAGCTCGATTTTTCAGACGGCCTCAACGGCAAGGGCTTCACCTTCAGTAATCCTAACGCGCAACGAACTTGCGGCTGCGGCAGTAGCTTCAGCATCTAGTGAGGACGGTAAATAAATATGGGTCCCCGAGATTACAAAAAGTATCGCAACAGCAAACAACGCGCAAAGATCCTTGAGCTTTTGCGAACCACCAAAAGTCACCCGACGGCAATCTGGGTTTATGAGAATCTCAGAAAGGAATTTCCTTCTCTCAGTTTGGGAAATGTCTACCGCAACCTCAACATTCTGGTCGAGCTGGGCGCGGTGCAGGAATTGAAGTTTGGAAGTACTTTTGATCGATACGATGGCAATGTACAGCCGCATTATCATTTCATTTGCGAACAATGCTCTGAGATTCAAGACCTCAATTTAGATCAGGACCACATTATTAACAGCCGCGTCGAAGAATTAATCAACTGCAGGGTCTATCATCATCGGCTTGAATTCTATGGCGTTTGCGGGAAATGCGGCGGAGAAGGGAACCGTAAGACACTCAGAGCAAAAGGAGACATTTGATGCACACGGAACAATCGACAATTGAGCAATATACCAAGCGTGAGTACAAATGGGGCTTTACCACTGATATTGATAGCGATATCGCTCCTAAAGGCCTTAATGAAGATATTATCCGCTATATTTCTGCCAAGAAAAACGAGCCGGATTTTATGTTGGAGTGGCGCTTGAAGGCGTTTCGCCACTGGTTGACAATGACGGAACCGAAATGGCCCAACGTCAAGTATGCGCCCATTGATTTCCAGGATGCCTATTACTATGCCGCGCCCAAGCAGAAAAAACAAACCAAAAGTCTGGACGAAGTCGATCCCAAACTCAGGGAAACCTTCGATAAACTGGGCATTTCACTCGACGAACAAAAACGGCTAACTGGCGTCGCGGTCGACGCCGTGATGGATAGCGTTTCCGTTGCCACAACCTTCAAAAAAGAGCTATCAAAGTTGGGTATCATCTTCTGTCCATTTTCGGAGGCCGTTCGCGAACACCCTGACTTAATAGGGGAGTATCTCGGATCAGTGGTGCCCTACACGGACAACTACTTTGCCGCCTTAAATTCAGCTGTCTTCAGCGATGGCTCTTTTTGTTACATCCCCAAAGGCGTGCGCTGCCCAATGGAGCTATCCACCTATTTCCGCATCAATGCCGCAAAAACCGGCCAGTTCGAGCGCACCCTGATTATCGCTGAAGCAGGGGCCTATGTCAGTTACCTGGAAGGTTGTACCGCCCCCATGCGCGACGAAAATCAGCTCCACGCTGCCGTAGTGGAATTGGTTGCCCATAAAAATGCTCAGATCAAGTATTCTACGGTGCAGAACTGGTACCCTGGCGACGAGAAGGGTCGTGGCGGCATCTACAATTTCGTGACCAAGCGTGGCATCTGCCTCGATGAAAACGCCAAAATCTCCTGGACGCAAGTGGAAACCGGTTCGGCCATAACCTGGAAATATCCCAGCGTCATTCTTAAAGGCGACAACTCCATCGGTGAATTCTACTCGGTGGCGTTGACTAATAACTACCAGCAGGCAGACACCGGAACCAAAATGATCCACCTCGGGAAAAATACCCGCAGCACCATCGTCTCGAAAGGCATTTCGGCCGGGCGCAGCAACAACTCCTATCGCGGATTGGTGCGCGTAGCCAGGAAAGCCGATAATGCCCGCAATTTCTCGCAGTGCGATTCGCTGTTGATTGGCGATAAATGCGGAGCGCACACTTTCCCGTACCTCGAAGTCCATAACAAGTCTGCGCGCATTGAACACGAGGCAACGACCACGAAAGTCGGCGAAGATCAGATTTTTTACTGCAACCAGCGCGGTATCGACACGGAAGATGCGGTGGCGTTGATCGTGAATGGTTACTGCAAAGAAGTGTTCAAGGAACTGCCGATGGAGTTTGCGGTTGAGGCCCAGAAGTTGCTGGCTATCAGCCTCGAAGGCAGTGTGGGCTAATTCTACCGTGGATGACAACGAATAAACCATAAAGAGGAGATTTCAGCGAAGATGCTTAAAATCAAAGGTCTAAGAGTCGCAGTGGAAGGTCACGAGATTCTCAATGGAGTCGATTTGGAAGTTAACCGCGGCGAAGTGCATGCCATAATGGGCCCCAATGGATCTGGTAAAAGCACGCTGGCCAATGTCTTAGCCGGCCGCGAAGAGTACGAAGTTTTGAGTGGGGAAGTCACATACAACGGCAAAAGCCTGCTGGAGATGAGCCCGGAAGATCGCGCCCGTGAGGGACTCTTTCTGGCGTTTCAGTATCCCGTAGAAATTCCAGGCGTCAGCATGTCCAACTTCTTGAAAACAGCGCTCAATGAAATTCGTGAACACCGCGGAGAGGAAAAATTGGATGCCATGGAGTTCTTCTCGCTCGTCCGCGAAAAATTGAAACTGGTGCACATGGATGAAAAGTTTCTGAGCCGCTCGATCAACGAGGGTTTCTCCGGCGGTGAGAAAAAACGCAATGAAATTTTTCAAATGGCGGTGTTGCAGCCGCAACTAGGCATCCTCGATGAAACCGATTCGGGTCTCGATATCGATGCGTTGAAAATTGTTGCCAATGGGGTGAATACCCTGCGCACCAAAAATAACGCGATCATTGTTGTAACTCACTACCAGCGGTTGCTAAACTATATCGTTCCCGATTTTGTCCATGTACTGGTGCAGGGACAAATCGCGAAATCGGGCGACAAAAGTCTGGCGCTGA
>DASWHH010000348.1:0-4367 GCA_036398295.1 bacterium | reverse complement strand
TGATCATTAGCGAGGACGATACCTTCTGGCATCACGACGGCGTGAATTTTCAAATGATGAAAGAAGCGTGGAAGACTAACTGGGATCGCGGGCGCTACGCCCGGGGCGCCAGTACTATCACTATGCAACTTGCCCGCAACGCCTTTTTGAGTAAAGAGAAAACCATCGTGCGCAAAGTTCGCGAAATCATCGTCGCCCGGCGAATAGAAAAGGTGTTGAGCAAAGGGCAGATTTTGGAATTGTACCTGAACATTATCGAATGGGGCGATCATATTTACGGCGCGGAAGCCGCTGCGCAATATCACTTCGGCAAATCATCACGAAATTTGGACTGGTCCGAAGCCGCCATGTTGGCGGGCATCCTTCCAAATCCGAATCGCTTCAGCCCATTTCGGCGCCTGCAAACCGCACGGAGATTTCAAAGGCGTGTGTTGGACTTGCTGGTAATTTCCAAGATAATTGATGCTCAAACTGCTGAAGCCGCTTTTGCCGCGCCGCTGCAGTTACGCGGTCAACCGAACCTGACGACGCCCATCCCTGCCGATAGCCTCACGACTCAACCAACCGAAGTAGAGGAAGATTCGCTGTTCGCCACTTCCGTCCCGGGTCCTCCCGCCAGTGATTCTCAAGAACCAGCCCCAGCCGACAGCCTGAAGTAAGCAGCTCGCATTCCACCCATCAGGGTCACGCTGGCATGTCGGGGCTCTTGATTTTATTGCGGCAAATAGTTATTTTAGTGTCAAAAGCTGAAAGGGGAGAAGATGAAACGTTTTCTGAATTTGCCGCTTGGTCTGTTGCTGGTGTCGGTTGCCTGTTCCAATCAAAACCCACCAACGGACGAATACAGCATGCTGCTCGAAAAAGAGTCCGTGATTGCCATGATCAATCAACTGTTCATCAGCACCGACAACCGCGATTGGGAGAAAGTCAAAGCGTGCTTCGCTCGCGAAGTTTTGTTTGACATGACCTCGTTAGCCGGTGGCGAACCGTCAAAAATGACCGCGGGGCAAATTGCCAGCGCCTGGGAAACTGGTCTCAAGGATCTGAAAGCCATTCACCATCAAGCCGGAAATTATTCCGTGACCATCAACGGCAGCGTAGCCACAGCGTTTTGTTACGGCATCGCATTTCACTACCTGCCGAATCCAACCGCGCAAAACACGCGCACCTTTGTCGGCAGCTATGATTTCCATCTCACAAAAATTGACGGCGGTTGGCGCATCGATCAATTCAAATTCAATTTGAAATTCATTGATGGTAATTTGAATTTGGAAGGACAGTAGGCAAGAGATGCGAAGTCGAAAGCCAAAAGTGCTTGTCATTCCGAACCTCGATGTTCTTGTCGAGGTGAGGAATCTGGCGGTGCTTTGATCGTTTTGCGCCAATTAATCGCGAGCGCATTCGCTGATGCTATTCTCCGTCAGATTTCTCGACTCCGCTGCGCTCCGTCTCGAAATGACCATCTCAATTAGTTTAGCAACCGTTTAAAGCCATGGACAAGAAACAAGTCGCTGCCATTTTAGAAGAAATCGCCGTTCTCTTAGAGATTAAAGGCGAGAATCCGTTTAAGAGCCGGGCCTACGAGAACGCGGCTCGAACGATTCTCTCACAAAGTGGCGACATCAAGGATTTGGTGGTGAGCGGCGAGATTCGTGACATCAAAGGCGTCGGTGATGCCCTCGCCGATAAAATCACCGAATTGGTCACCACTGGCCGACTGGCTTATTACGACAAGCTCAAAGAATCGATCCCGCCGGGTCTCATCGAAATGGCCGCCATCCCCGGCTTCGGTCCGAAGAAAATCAAAAAAGTCAATGACGAGTTGGGAATCAAAACCATCACCGAGTTGGAGGCCGCCGCGCGCGAAAATCGTCTGGCGCAATTGGATGGTTTCGGCGCGAGAACCGAGGAAAAGATTTTGCAGGGAATCGAGTTTCTGCGCAAACACAAAGATCGCCATCTGTTTCACGTGGTGGAAGCCGCGGCGCAACCGATTTTTGAGGCGGTGAAAAATCACCCAAAAGTGATCCGCGCTGAATTGGCAGGCAGTCTGCGCCGCAAAAAGGAAACTGTGAAAGATATCGACATTGTGGCCAGCGCCAAAGACAAAGATGTGGAAACGATCATGGAATTTTTCACCAGTCGTCCGGAAGTGGAAGTGGTCACCGGCAAAGGCCCGATGAAATCCAGCGTCGTGCTCAAGCAGGGCATCAACGCCGATTTGCGCATCATGCCCGACAGCAAGTTCCCGTACATTTTGCATCATTTCACCGGCTCCGCCGAGCACAACATCGCTATGCGCGGCCGCGCCATCAAAATGGGCATGAAGGTGAGCGAACATGGTCTTTTCAAAAATGAGACCGAGCTGATTCCATGCAAGAATGAAAGCGATATTTTCGCAGCGCTGGGTCTTAAGTACATCCCGCCTGAGCTGCGAGAAGACCACGGCGAAATTGAAGCCGCCGCGGAAAACAAAATCCCGAAATTGCTGGAGGAGGCTGATCTCAAAGGCATCCTGCATTGCCACTCCACCTTCAGCGACGGCCGCGATTCCATTGCAGCGATGGCGACGGCCACCCGCGACCTGGGCTATCAATATTTCGGATTGTGCGATCACAGTCAAATCGTGGTGTATGCCCACGGCTTGGAGCCGCATCGGGTGAAGGAGCAACACGCCGAGATTGATAAGCTGAACAAAAAGCTCGCGCCGTTCCGGATTTTCAAAGGCACGGAAGTGGACATTCTCCACGATGGCGCGCTCGATTATCCCGATGACGTGCTCGCCAGTTTCGATTTTGTCGTGGCCTCCATTCACAGCGTTTTGAACATGACGAAAGAAGAGGCGACGAAACGCGTGTTGAAAGCGATCCGGAATCCCTACGTCACGATCATCGGCCATCCCACTGGTCGCCTGCTTTTGGGCAGGGACGGCTATCCGCTGGACATGGAAAGAATCATTGATGCCGCCGCGGAACATAAAGTTGCCATCGAGTTGAACGCCAATCCACACCGGCTGGACATCGACTGGCGTTACTGCAAGTACGCCAAAGAAAAAGGCGTGCCCATCAGCATCAATCCCGATGCCCACAGTGTTGAGGGGCTGAGAGATGTGCGTTACGGCGTGGGCATCGCCCGCAAGGGGTGGTTGGAGAAGAAAAACATTTTGAATGCGATGAGCTTACACGAAATCGAGCGCAATTTTAAGGAAAAGAAGAAACAATAGAACCTACACTCGCCCTCAACCACTGAGTAATTTAATCGCTGGCTGTCTCGCCAACAGGAACGATTTCTCTCGCCGCGCTTACTAAAACCGCGTTTAGAACGAGACGACTGTTTCAAATGCAGCAGTCTCCACTACAAAGTAAAAGGAAACATAAGCTAATTACTTGCGTACCCTTAAAGATATTCTCCTGATTCCATTCAGTAAAGCAAATCTCGCTGTGCTGATTATTCATTCCTATTTTAATACTGGAGGTATTAATGAAAAGGACATTATTAATTCTGGGCCTTTGTTTCGGCTTACTGATTAGTGTGAGCCACAGCAAGGACGAAGATGGCAAAATTGCCATCACCACTTCTTCTGAGAAAGCCATCAAGAGTTACCTACAGGGTAGAGATTTGTCGGATAAGCTACGAGGTACCGATGCGCGATCGTATTTTCAAAATGCCGTGGCGGAAGATCCCAACTTTGCGGTTGGTTTCTTAAACTTGGCTTTGACAGAACCAACTGCAAACGGCTTTTTTGAGCAACTGAACAAAGCGGTGGCCCTGGTAGACAAAGCTTCGGAAGGCGAGAAATTGTGGATTCTCGGTGTTGAGGCAGGAACGAACGGCGATCCGAAGAAACAAAATGAGCTGTATCAAAAGTTAGTGAAGCTGTACCCTGGGGATGAACGCGCTTACAATTTATTGGGGGGAAATTATTTCGGCCAACAGGATTACGCGAACGCGATCGCGCAATACGAAAAAGCCGTCCAGATGGCACCGGATTATTCGCAGCCCTATAACCAACTCGGCTATTCGCACCGGTTTATGGGAAATTTCAAGGAAGCGGAGATGGCGTTCAAAAAGTACATCGACCTCATTCCGAATGATCCCAATCCATATGATTCCTATGCTGAACTCCTGATGAAGATGGGGAAATATGACGAGTCGATTACCAATTATCAGAAGGCTCTGGCCATTGACCCGAACTTCGTGGCGTCGCATATTGGAATTGCCGTCAATCAAATTTACAAGGACAATCAGCAGGCTGCGCGCGAGCAGTTGCAGAAACTGAATAACGTGGCCCGCAATGATGGCGAGCGCCGCGCCGCGCTTTTTACCGCCGCCGTTTCTTACGCTGACGAAGGCAAAATGGATTTGGC
>DASWHH010000347.1:0-8732 GCA_036398295.1 bacterium | reverse complement strand
TGGAAGGGCCGGTGTGGAGCGATGAATTGGGATTGCTCTTCAGCGACATTCCGGCAAATACCGTCTATCGCTGGACGCCCGATTCTGGCGTTTCAGTCTATCTGCATCCTTCGGGAAATTCCAATGGACTCACCTTTGATTCACAAAACCGGCTGCTCCTGGCCCAGCATGGCAATCGCCGTCTGGCGCGCCGCGATTCTCTCGGCAACGAGATCTCGCTAGCTGCGCATTACAACGGCAAGCGTTTGAACAGCCCAAATGACATCGCCATTAAATCCGATGGCGCCATCTTCTTTACAGATCCGCCTTATGGCATCTCCCCGAACCAGGAGGAATTGGGATTCTACGGCATTTATCGGCTTAGCCCTTCGGGGTCTTTGCAGCTTTTGGATGCTTCTCTACAGAGACCGAATGGCATTGTCTTTTCACCTGACGAAGCAATTTTATACGTCTGCGATTCCGATGCTCGAGATATTTACATTTGGGATGTCGTTGGCGATTCCCTACTGGCGAACAAACGCTTGTTCGCCCACATGGATCCCGAAGGTAATGCCGACGGCATGAAGGTGGATGCTGCTGGTCACCTGTTCGCCACCGGCCCGGTCGGCGTTTGGGTCTATTCCCCGGACGGCACGATGTTGAACGTGATCCCGGTTCCCGGTCAAACCTCAAACTGCGGCTGGGGCGACGCCGACCGCAAGACACTGTATGTCACATCCGGTTCCGGCGTCTATCGGATCCGCATTGGTGACGGCAAAGTTGACAGCAGGCAGTAAGCAATTGCTGTCCACTGTTAACTGCATACTGCGGACTGTCTCTATTTAAACATTTGATTGGCTATCACAATAGATGAGCGTGGAGCTACACTTCAACAATCGCCATATCGAGGTCAAGCCCGGCAATTCGCTATTTGAATACGCCGAGTCGTTGGGGATTCCTGTTCCCACTTCGTGTCACAAGCAGGGCAAATGTAAGGAATGTCTAATTGAAATTGTGGAAGGGATGGGGTGTCTTTCGGCGCCAACGCCACCGGAAGATCATTTGCAGGACCACTTCCGCTTATCCTGCCAGTGTCGGCTTGTAACCGACTCCGGGGTCGTCCGCTGCCATACCATGCGTCGTGGCGACATGCGAATTGAGACCCGTGCCCTGCAGCTTCCGATCGACAATCGAAGGCTGCAGCTCGATCCACCCGTGACTCGCGCCGGCGACCGGATATTTCTGGATGGCAAAGAAATCGATCTCTACGATGGCCCAATCCACGGGCTGGCCATGGATTTGGGGACCACCACGGTCGTCCTCCGCTTGTTGAATTTGGAAACCGGTGAAATCGTTGCAGATGCCTCTTTCGAGAACCCGCAGAGATTCGGCGGCTCCGATGTGATGGCGCGGATTCATTACGACACTCTGCACCGCGGCAAGTTGCTGCAGAGAACCCTCGCCGGCTATTTGACCCATGCTATTGCAGAATTCCCGGTGGACCCGAAGTCCATTTACGAAATGGTCGTCGCCGGCAATTCCACCATGCGGGATTTGTTCTTTCGGCTCAACGTTTATTCAATTGGGCAAAGTCCTTATCAATCTATTGCCGAGCTGGAAATGGCGGCGGGCCGCAGGACGACCACCAGTCTTGCTGGGTCGGCAAAACGGTTAGCGCTGCCGGTTCATCCGCGAGCGCGTATTTACGGTCTGCCAATCATCAGTGGCCACGTCGGAGCGGATGCGGCTGCCTGTATGTTGGCCATAGACATCGCCAACGAGGACCGGCTAATTGCCATCATGGATATCGGCACGAATACCGAGTTGATCGTCGGCAACCAGCACAAAATTTTAGCGGCATCTTGTCCGGCGGGGCCGGCGTTCGAGGGAGGCAAAATCTCCTGCGGAATGCCGGGGCTGCCTGGAGCCATCGAAAGTGTATCACTCAATAGCGATGGCGCCATTGCAGCTCGTCGTGTCATTGGCGGCAGCAACCCGGAAGGAATCTGTGGTTCTGGTCTCATCGATCTGCTGAGCGAACTCCTCAGAACGGAGCGCATGAATAGCCTGGGACGATTTGAAAATGGCGATGAACCGATAGTATTGAGTATCGGCGCTGAGCGTCCAATCCTTTTTAATGAAAGCGATATCAACGAGCTGGCCCAGGCCAAAGGCGCCAACGTCGCCGGTTTGCGTGTTGTCTTCGACGAATACGGCGTTGGATTTGACGACCTGGACGTCTTTTATCTCGCGGGTGGGTTTGGCCGCCATTTGAACGTGGCGTCTGCGCAGCGGATTGGCCTGATTCCCAACATCGATGATTCGAAAATCTTGCAGGTTGGCAACGCTGCCATTGAGGGAGCATGTGTCGCGTTGCTGTCACGGTCCAAACGCATGGAGCTGGAAAACCTGGTCAAGCGAGTCAAGCATTGCCGTTTGGAAACCCATCCCGGCTTTTTCGATTACTTCGTGGAAGGGTGCCAATTCCATCCTGTTGAATCCTTGAATTTGGCGAACGCATGATCGAACTGCTCGATACCCGACCCGATATCAATGTTCAGGAAACCGAATACAAGCGGCTATTGGGATATCCTGATCATTATCAGCTAGACGGGCGCGCTCTTGAATTGGTGAATTGGGCGCGGCAATGGTACGCTCAAAACGGCAGGCCATGGATTTATGCCAGACCAACAGAAACGCTCGATATTTCGAATGGGCGACTTCGCATCAGCGGCGTCGATTTTTCCTCAAGCAGCGTTCGCCTGCAATTGCTCCGGGCCAAGGCACATATGGCCATGCTGACAGTCGTAAGCGCCGGCCAAGAATGTGAACAGTATTCACGCCAGCTCTGGCTGGAAGGAAGGCCAGACGAGTACTTCTTTTTGGAAGTGTACGGCTCCGCGGTTGTGGAGCATTTGATCGCAACCACAGGTTGGCGTTTTTGCGACTGGGCGGAGCAAAACGGCATGGCCGTGCTGCCGCACTATAGTCCGGGTTACAGCGGGTGGGATATATCCGACCAGAAAAAGCTGTGGGAACTGATTCGGCAAAAGGCAAATCCGGCTCCTCCCGTGGAGATTCAAGTTCTGGACACCGGTATGCTCAATCCGAGAAAGTCGCTGCTGGCTGTCTTTGGCGTGACGAAGCAGGTAAATCGGGTTCGAAATCTCGCAGAATTAATTCCCTGTGAAAGCTGTTCGCTGCAATCTTGCCAGTATCGCCGGACACCGTACAAACGTTTTCTAAATCAGCTTGAAGATGTGAGCCGATTGCAAACGCATGCCGACGAACATTTGAATGGAAAATCGGTCAATGGTTCCGTACTTGCACAGAACGCAAAATATTCAGTCAGCACCCACGCCCTTCGCATTTGGTCAGTTGAGCGGCTCCAACTGGAAACTTTGGAAGACCGGTCGGTGACAGCCCGATTTCGATATGAAGGTACAACATGCTCAAATATGGGGCGCCGCCTGGAGTTTGAGTATCGCCTCAAGCTTGCATCAGCTGAGAAAGGATTCAAAATAGTCGAGATGAGCTGCTTGCCGGCTTCGGGAGACACGGGTCACGCCTACATGTGCCAATATCTCAGTAACGCGGAATTGTTGGAGCATGCCATTGCCAATGAAAAACCGCTGCTCGAACGTCCGCTCAATGAAGTGTTGAGCTGGGAGCGTCCATTTAGTCCGGCCGGGTGCTATTGTGACTCGGCCAGCCGTCAACATAAATGGGGGCTGGTGCTGGAAGTGGTTCACTTTGCGTTGTCTCAGAAGATAATTGTTCAAAAAGACAAATTCAAAACATGATAACACTTGAGCCATGAAGGATCGGATAAAGAGTCAATTGCTAAAAAAGCAATGTTTTACAATGTGGTAGTTTTGTTGCTCATTCAGGCTAAGTTGCGGAGCTGCAATCATGATAAAAATTTGTGAAATTAACCAGGCGGCAAAAGAAAAACTTTTTCCGGAAGTAAATGATAAATCCGGGATCGGAGTTCACTATGTCGATGCCTTTATCAAACCTATGAACACGACCTTACCGGATGGCACACGGGTTTCCTGCAAACGCAAGGGATTGAAAATCACCGTAGCGATTGGCACCAAGAAGGGCGAGGGGTTGATGCGCAGGCTTGATGTCAGCAGGGACCCGGTGGTGATGCTGAATGCGGCACTTCAGGAGGCGGCAAAGGCGGCTGGCATTGAATTGAACATTACCGATAGCGAAATTCTGTTAACGATGTGATGCAAGGACAAAGGCGCACGCCAAGACCTAGAGTCGCAAAGGTTCAAGCATTCTACTGTATGGAGAATGATGAATCGAGCAATGGAATTGTGATGAGGTTCTTAACTTTGCGCCTTAGCGATTTTGAGTGAGCAATTCCAAACGAAAGGAAACAAACCATGAAACCCGAACAATGGCATATCTTCAAAAAGGCCGCCCGGTTGGAAAAATTAGCCACGGTCCCGATGGCCTTGATCATAGATAGCCCGTGGATACCCGGTTATCTAGGCTTGAAGCACATGGACTACTATCTGGATCCGGAATTGTGGTTCCAGTCTAATCT
This sequence comes from bacterium, assembly GCA_036398295.1. Lineage (GTDB taxonomy): Bacteria > Zhuqueibacterota > Zhuqueibacteria > Oceanimicrobiales > Oceanimicrobiaceae > DASWHH01. Next base: position 4,192 of record DASWHH010000347.1, on the reverse strand, counting down.
GAAAATTCACCACGAGTACCCCGATATCATTTTCGTTCCTTCCTGGTGGATGGAGTACGGAATGGCGGCGGAACCCTCCGCTTTGGGTGCAAAAATCAAATTCTGGCAGGACAATACGCCCAGCGAATACCACACGCTCTATCACGTCGAGGACCTCGATAACTTTCCTGAGTACGAGGTGGAGAACGATGCCTTCATGGCGATGACTCTGCATCGCATCAAAATGCACAAGCAGCGCATCCTGGACCAGGGAGAGATTCTGCCGCTGGTCACGTCGCGCGGTCCATTGTGCACGGCAGGATTTGTTCGCAGCACAACCGATTTCATGATCGATATCGTGGAACGACCAGAGTGGGCGCACAAGCTAATCGATCGTTGCACGAATCTAATCATCGATTGGCTGAGGGCTCAGGCAAGAATTATGGGAGACACCGTGGAGGGTATTTTCATTTTAGACGACATCGTAGGCTTCATCAATAGTGAACACTACCTTGAATTTGCTCATCCATATCTCAAAAAAATCTGTGACGCGTTTCCAAAAGATTGGGTGAAAATTTATCACAACGACGCGGAGATCGATGCCTGTCTCGATTACTTGCCGGATTGCGGCTTCAACGTTTTGAATTGGGGTAAACAAACCGATTTTGCGGAGGTGAAGGAACGGGTGGGCGACCGCATGTGCTTGATGGGTAATGTCAACCCACTGGAGATTGGCGTCCGGGGCACGCCGGAAGAGGTGCGAGCAGCCACGCTGGACGTACTTGAAAAGAGTTGCGGCGAAGGAATCATTCTCTCCGTCGGCGGCGGCGTCAGTCCCGGGATGCCCAGAGAAAACATTGTAGCCATGCAGAAGGCCTTGGCCGAGTTCAACGCCAATCGCTGATTTTTAGGGGTGGAGCTCAGAGCGCAAAAAAAAGTCAAAAGCCAATAGTCAGATGTGTTCCCCCTGTTGTTTTAGGATGGGTTAAGGGAGGTCTTTACAAGTATCATAAAGGAACTGCAAATGCCAGATTATGCTATAATGAACCAATACCTCTATGAAGGCAAAGCCAAAGAAGTGGAGCAAATGACCAAAGACGCTCTGGCAGCGGGAAGGAGCGTGCAGGAAGTTCTGAATGAAGGCCTGATTGCCGGCATGAGTGTAGTTGGGGAGGACTTCAAACATAACATTCTCTACGTGCCAGAAGTCTTGATCGCGGCCCGCGCCATGAAGGCAGGTATGGCGGTTCTTAAACCGCTGCTGTCGGCTAAGGATGCCGACGTCAAACCAGCCGGAGTCCTGGTCATGGGCACTGTGCGCGGTGATTTGCATGATATCGGAAAGAACCTGGTTTGCATGATGGCGGAAGGCGCCGGCTTCATTGTGAATGACATCGGCGTGGATCAGAGTGTCGAAAAGTTTCTGGCGGCGGCCGAAAAGTATAAGCCGGACATCATTGGGATGAGCGCCTTGCTTACCACAACCATGATCTATATGAAGGTGGTAGTTGATGGTTTCAAGCAAAAAGGACTGGGGCATATCAAAATGGCCATTGGCGGCGCTCCCATCAGTCAAATGTATGCGGACGAAATTGGCGCCGATGGTTATGGCGCCGACGCTTCCAGCGCCGTTGACTTGTTCTTGCGTTTGGTGGGGAAAGGATAAATTCTTTCAGTGAAGTCCGGTTAATCACTATGGATGATTGAAGTGCCGGATGAATGCAATGGCTTCTTTCATTATTCCATTGGTCCAGCAATCCAGTATTCCATTTTAGCGTTGGAGTGATCATGGCTGCTTATCAAATACTCTACTGGCAAGACATTCCATCGCAGGTCAAGGCCTGGGATGATTTTGATGAGATAAAAATCGAATTAGCGCCGCGCTTTATGGTGCGAATCGACCAGGCCGCTCAAGCGCAGGGGTTGACGGACAGCGACGCCTACCTCAGCCAATGGCGGTGGAGCGAAACGGCGGTACGTGAGGGAGCGCCGGAAGACGTCGCGGCGGCAGTGAAGAGTGAATTGGAAAACAGTGTCTGAATCGGCACCAGGTAAGATCATAGACTGCAATAGGTCTCACCCTCGAATCCACCTTCAGATGAGCCTGTTGGCAAACCATCTTTTCATCGATATTTTCTGAAAGGGTCGTTCCTGAAACCGCTGGCGCCGACCCAATCCGAGCCGCCATTTTTGATCACGCAGCTACTCGTGATGGCGCTCTTCATCGTGTTTGGCGTCGTCGCAGCAAGATCGTTTCACCCTGAGATCAAATCCGTGTCGCCCAGTAAAATCCGTGGTTAGATTCTTTGCGATAATACTTGCGTTCGTAAATCGCCTGCGATAACTTCTTATAGTATGCGATTAACAGAAATTCATCAATACAAAATACATCACCGATTGGGTTCTGGTTCGCAAGGAACGGCGTATTACGCGACGGATACCAGGTTGATGCGGCCAGTCGTCAAAATTCTTGATTTCGGCCTGGCGAAAAAGAAGTACATCCGCGCTCCGCATGAAGTGAATGTATTTTTTGTGACTTTTTGGATAGCCCCGGGCAATTGTACGGCAACTAAATTCCCTTCAACTCCACTTTCGAAAATGCAAGTCCCGAACGAGCACGATCCCTGCAAGCCGGGTTCAATTTTGCGGTTGAAATTCACACAGCAGGATGTGCGGCTCAAATACTGAGCCGATCAACAATTTGTTTTCGTAAACGGCCGCGACACTTGATCCGGAAATCCAGCGGCCGTCGTCGACAAAGATGTTGGTGATTTGGAAATCGACTTCGCCGATCGCTGTAATTTTAATCACCTGCGAGGGCGCCACCTTACTCGCATCCTTGCCGTGTTTGACGAAGGTGAGCAGCTTTGGGTGCCCGGCGCCCCAAAGATTTCCGTGTCGATCAACTTCGATGTTGTCAACGCCGAACCCACAGTCGATGAAGGTCAGACGGGTGAGCGCTCCGCTTTGGAGTTCGCGCTCATAAACTTCGATGCCCAACTTGGTGACCGCGGCGACATAAATTCTCCGGCCGTCCGGGCTGCAGTTGATGCCGTTGGCATAACGGATATCGCTGGCCGCGAGCGCGAATTGCGAGCCGTCGAAATACATAACGTTTGATTTTGCTAAACGAAGATATTCTTCCAGGGTGCGACCTACTGCAGATATTGAGCCGTGGTCATTGGTGACGTAAAACTCCCGCGGCCCCACGGCGACCACGTCGTTGGGACTGTGCATGAGCGTGCTGGAAATCGACTCGCGATGATAAAGAACCGAATCGGCTACATCAAAGACTTCGATGAAATGGCCATCGGCGCGGTGGTTCACCGCAAATAACCGGGCGCTGCTGTCGGAAGGGAGGTAAAGGCTGATGCCGTGTGGATGAAATTCAAACGGCAAAGCAGGGGTGAGGTTGATGATCTGGGGCGGGTCAAGATTCAAATCAAATGAATAGATGGCCCCGGGCTTGTTTTGGCCGCTGCGGTTAGCGCGGCGATCGTCGCATGAGATCAAAGCTACGCCGGTGCTTGGATTAATAGTGATGTCCTCTGCGCCGACCAGCCCTTCAACCCTTTGGCCGCGGCCCGCAAAATGCGGTTCGATGGTTTTGAATTCGCCGGCGTCGTGGAGTGTGTCGAGAATGAAGAGTCCTAAGACAACCACAAAAATAGCTGTTACAATTAATATTTTCTTCATCTTAATCTATCATCCATTCTCTTCGCTGAAGCGGAGAACATTGAGGAGATTGCGTTCAATCCTCGGATACACTTCCGGGAATTGTTCTTTAGTGAATATCGCCATGGCGTTAGCATAGGCGGCGATGGCGAGTTTGCAGTTATCGACTTTGTTTTCGACTTCGGCCAGACCTACTAAAATTTCGGCTATTGAAATGTTCATCGTGCTTTACAATTCAAATCTTCTCTATTGGATTTTCAGTTGTTATTTTTATACTTTTTTTGTACCTTTTCTCTGACCTTGTTACGAAAGGCCGGGGAATGCGGCTAAGCAAGGGGCAATTTTCAACACTGTCGGACATTTGTCGAGAAACTGCTTTAGTTATTTTAGGTGGCTTTGCAATTGGAAACGTGCTTACACCCAGTATTAATATCGTCTTGGCAATTTCGGGTTTTCTAGCTTATTTGTTTCTTGCATTTTTATCGATTTATTTTTAAGAAAAAAGGAGAATGAAGGTCATGGAAAATAATCTGATCAT
>DASWHH010000346.1:0-8555 GCA_036398295.1 bacterium | reverse complement strand
TGCGTCCAGTAAACGCAGATGAAACAGCGGCAGGGTCGAAATGCCGAACACCGAAATCCGCTGCGGCAGGTTGTACCGACCCGGCGAAGTGCTTCGTAGCGTCTCGACAACCCGGGCTCCAACTTGCGCGCGATGCGGTTGCTCAGATTCCACCGCCAGCTTGCGCCACAGCGCCGCCTGCCAGCGCTCGTTGTTTGTGGTGCCGTTGGTTCCCCTTTCCCACGCGGCAATCATATCGGGGCGGAACACCAGATATTGATCGAACAAATCGGCGATGCGGGCCGAAAGTTGAATGAGCTTCACGTCACCTACGCCGCCTTCGAGATAGCGTTTGGGCGCAGCGAATTCCGGTTGATCTAAACATTGGGGAAGAATGCGCATGATGCGCCAGGTGAGAATTTCCGGGGCAAAAAGGTCGGGTGCTCCATCCTTCGAACCCACGCCGATTTTTTGTCCGACTTCAGTGAGAAAAGTATTGGGAAACGGAAAGCGGACGTTGGCACAGATGCCCAACCTTTCGGCGAGCTGCAAAGAGAGCCAGCGCTCCATGCCTTTGCTCTGCACGACAATAGTTTCCGGCTGTAGCGGGGTGGATAAGGGCTGGCTGAGAGCCTCCGCCAGTTTTTCCACAAGATTTTCGAGACGATTGCTGGTGAAAAGTCCGAAGGGCATTTTTTTCTTAGGTTAGAAAAACGCGTTAGAATATAGAACAATCGTAACGCATGTGCAAACGAAAAGTGGCTGTCAGCTTTCAGCAGAGCGCAAAAGCGCATGGCGCATAGCGATAACCTCCGGCAGCGTGCAGCATAAAGTGTGGAACCAAACGCTGCGGCTCTGCGCTTTGCGTTTTTCACCTCTGCCGTTTGCCGTCTGCCATCTCACCTGAATGTTCGCATCCGTACACCGACTGTAATGTCAGCGGATATTCTGCAATGCTGACGGTGACGGGTTTTGGCTTAAATACAGACATGGCATATATTTTGAGAAGTAGCGTGGGGGCTGCCAGCTTTCAACTATCAGCTGTCAGCTTTTCACGTTTCCGCGCCTGGCTGAATATGCAACTCAAAAGACTCAAAAGCTTCACCGTCATCTTGGCACTTTTGGCCGCCGTAAAATTTCTCCTGCCTTTTCTTATCAACGATCAATTCGAGTTTCATCGCGACGAATTGTTGTATCTCGCCATGGCGGATCATCTCGATTGGGGCTATCTGGAAGTGCCGCCATTCATCGCTGCGGTTGCGAAAGTTGCCCGATTTCTTTTCGGAGATTCCGAGTTGGCGGCGCGGTTCTTTCCGGCCCTCACCGGCGCTCTGTGCGTTTTGCTAACCGCTTTCATGGCGCGCGAGTTGGGCGGCGGACGATTCGCGCAGGTGCTGGCCGCCATCGCTTTCATCATGGCGCCAGCTTATCTGCGCACCAACGTGCTGTTTCAGCCAGTGGGTTTCGACCAGCTGTTTTTTATGTTGGCAGCTTATTTGGCGATTCGACTACTGCAACGAGAGAATGGGAGTGACATGCTTAAGCATGTCACTCCGGAATGGATCCTGCTCGGGCTCGTGACCGGGTTCGGACTTTTGAACAAATATACCATGCTTTTGTTTCCTCTGGGATTTTTGCTCGGACTTCTGCTAACATCCCAACGAAAATTACTGGCATCGAGATGGCCGTGGCTGGCCGGAGGGTTGGCGCTGCTGGTTGTCTCCCCTAATTTGATCTGGCAATACCTGCACGGTTGGCCTATCTTCGAGCACCTCGCGACCCTCAGCCGGAATCAATTGACCAACGTCGAGCCGGTCGGCTTTCTCTTGATGCAATTGCTGATGTCCTTTATGGCGTTTCCAGTCTGGATCATCGGACTGTGTTTCTTGCTGTTTTGCGAGAGCGGCAAGTCCTTTCGCGCCATTGGCTGGATGTATTTGGCTATTCTGGTCCTGCTACTCTTGCTCAGCGGGAAAGCTTACTATCTGCTGCCTGCCTATCCCATGCTGTTCGCCGGCGGCGCGGTCGCCATTGAAAAATACGCTGGACAGCCAAGTCGGGGCTGGCTAAGGCCGGCCCTGATTGGCTTCCTGATTGTTGCCAACATCGGTACCATGCCTTATGGCGTCCCGATGTTGTCTATTCAGAATTTTGAAATTTATGCCAAGTTCATGGCCGAGAATCTCGGCCTGGCTGAACCGCTGCGCTGGGAGGACGGCCAATTCCATCGCATTCCGCAGGATTACGCTGACATGTTGGGGTGGGAAAATCAGGCCGCAACCGTGGCGAAAGTTTTTCAACAACTTTCACCGGCAGAGCAAACGAAATGTTCGATCCTGGCGTCAAACTACGGAGAAGCCGGCGCCATCGATTTTTACGCCAGGAAATATCAATTGCCCGGCGCCATCGCATATAATGGCAGCTATTATCTTTGGGGACCGGGCGACGCTCGCAGCGATATTTTGATCACGCTCGGCATCGATCGCGAAGATTTGCTGCCATATTTCGCGAGCGTCGTAACGGCTGCCGTAATCACCCATGAATATGCTCGCGAAACCGGGGTGCCGGTGAATGTGTGCCGGAATTCAAATATCACGCTGTCAACGGTTTGGCCGCGGCTGGCGCGCGAACGCTACTGATGGCAGACGGCAAATGACAGATGGCAGACGTGAAAAACGCAAAGCGCACAGAGCAAGCGCAGAGCGAATAAAGCGGTCAGCATTCAGCCGCCAGCTTTCAGCAAAAGAAAATGCCCACGATTAGCTGATAGCTGAACGCTGAAAGCTAAACAACTGACAAAGGACCACCCACATGTTCAAAAATTATCTCAAAACCGCGCTACGAAATTTCCTGCGGCAAAAAGGCTTTTCACTGATTAACGTCGCCGGCCTTGCCATCGGTATGGTTTGCTGTATGTTGATTCTACTCTATGTCCGCGATGAATTGAATTTTGATGCCTTTCACAAACAGGCCGATCGTATCTTTCGTGTTGTCGACGTCCGCAAATCTGCGGACAAAGGCGATCGGCATATTCCACAAGTCATGGGTCCGGTTGGACCGGCGCTGAAAAAAGATTTTCCGGAAGTGAAAAACACTGTGCGGCTGATCAGCAGTTTTGTCACTGGCCGCTTTGTTGTCGAGCACGGCGCGGCCCGTTTCTATGAAGGTGAACATCTGTTCGTCGAAACTAATTTTCTCGATGTCTTCGATTTTGAGTTATTGCACGGCGATCGCGCTGCCGTGTTGAAGGAGCCGAACTCCGTGGCGCTCACTGAAAGTTCTGCAAAAAAATATTTTGGCGATGAAAAGGCCTTTGGTCAAACCATCAAAGTCGAGCGCTTCGGCGATTTTAAAGTCACCGGCGTGCTCAAAGATCCGCCGCCCAACTCGCATTTGAATTTCAGCATGCTCTTTTCGTTTGCCACGCTGCAGGCCCGCGACGGCTGGCGGCGTTTTAGCGAGCGTTGGGATTCCGACGGCTTCGTCACCTACCTGGTTTTGAATGATGCCGCCTCGGCGCGGTCATTAGAAACCAAGCTGGCCGATTTCAATCACCAGTATCGTGGCGAAGCGGCCAAGGACAGCCGGTTCTATCTTCAGCCGCTGCGGGACATTCACTTTCGTTCCAATCACATCGAATTCGATCGCAATGAAAATAAAGGCGATATCGCCTACGTCTACATTTTTTCCGCCATCGCGTTGTTCATCGTGTTGATAGCCTGTATCAATTACATGAATCTCGCCACAGCGCGTTCCATGAATCGCGCCCGCGAAGTCGGGATGCGCAAGGTGGTCGGCGCGTATCGGCTACAGCTCGTCGGACAATTTTTGAGCGAGGCGCTGCTTGTTGCCGTCATTTCTTTTGTGGTAGCCTGTGGCATCGTGGAATTGTTGTTGCCGGCATTCAGCCAATTTACCGGAAAGCAACTGGTTCTCGATTTAGTGAAACTCGACTGGCTGCCGATGGCTCTGCTGGCAATGGCGCTTTTGGTCGGTTTGATTTCGGGAAGCTATCCGGCGTTTTTTCTGTCGCGACTGCGTCCGGCGTTCATTCTCAAAGGCAGCGCAACTTCGAGTTCATCGTGGTTCCGCCAGGGATTGGTGGTGACGCAGTTTGCCCTTTCGATTGTGATGATCGTGGCGACGGTCGTGGTTTATAATCAGATGAATTACATCCGCACCAAGCGACTCGGATTCAATCAGGAGCAATTGCTGGTGGTTGACATCAACAGCGGCGCCGCTCGCAGCAACTTTCAAGCGATCAAGACCGAAATGGGACGCAGTCCAGCGGTGCGGGGTGTATCCGTAAGCTCGCGCGTTCCCGGCGACTGGAAAAATATTGTCGAAGTCGGTGTCGTCCCGGAGGACGCACCGGAAACCGACATCCATACTTTGAACTTCATTGGTATCGATGAAGATTTTATGAAGGTTTTTGAAGTCGAGTTGGCGGACGGCCGGAATTTTTCTCCGGAGTTTCCAACCGACACCAGCGCGATTCTGTTGAATGAAACGGCAGCAAGAGAATTCGGTTGGGATTCGCCGATTGGAAAATCGATTCGCGTGCCGGAGGAAAATTTTCAAGCGCGCGTCATTGGGGTAGTGAAGGATTTCCATTTCCGGTCGCTGCACGAGAAAATCGGTCCGCTGGTGCTGGCGAACTGGAACAACCGCATCGATCGCATCGATTATTTTACAGCGCGTATCAGCGCACAGGAAATACCGGCCACGCTCAAATATCTGCGAGGCGTCCACGAAAAATTTGATCAGGTTACGCCATTTGAATTCAATTTTCTTGATGAGCGTTTGAACGATTTTTATCGCAACGACCAGCGCGTCGGCAGACTATTTGGAATCGCTGCCGGGTTGGCGATCTTTGTCGCCTGTCTCGGCCTGTTTGGGATGGCGGCCTATTCCACCGAACAGCGCCGCAAAGAAATCGGTGTTAGAAAAGTTTTGGGCGCGTCGGCGCCGAACGTAATTTTGCTGCTTTCGAAAGATTTCACCAGGTTGGTGGTGCTGGCGCTGGTCGTGGCGTCGCCGGCGGCTTATTTTTTCATGAACCGTTGGCTCCAGGATTTTGCTTATCGCGTTCCGATTAACCCCGGGATGTTTTTGCTGGCGGGTTTTGTGGCGCTGGCGATCGCGTGGCTGACCGTGAGCTACCAGGCTGTCAAGGCGGCGCTGGCGAATCCGGTGGAGTCATTGCGCTATGAATAGACAGAGACCGGAGACCGGCTTGCGTTTCACGATTTCCGAGAGGCGCTATGCGCCTTGCTCGCTGCGGTACTCAAACTGACAATGGACAACTGACATGTTCAAAAACTACCTCATCACCACCATCCGCAAATTGAATCGCCAGAAAAACTACACTGCCATCAATGTGCTGAGCTTGGCGTTGGGAATGACTTGCTGCATTTTCATTTTTCTCATCATCCGATACGAGCTGAAATTCGATGACTTTCATGACGATGTCGAACACATTTATCGCATTGTGACTGACGAAAGGATGAACGACGCGATTAGCCATACGATGGGCAGTCCACTTCCCCTGGCCCCGGCCTTGCGCGGCGATTTTCCCGAGCTGGCAAAGGTCACGGCGACTTTCGGAATGACTGGCGGTCTCTTCGCGATCACCCGGAAGGATCTAACGGTAAAGCGCTTTCAGGAAAATGATCGGGTGGCTTACCTTGAACCGGAGTTTTTTGAGATGTTCCATTTTCCGTGGATTGCGGGAGATCCAAAAAGTCTGGCAGAACCCAATTGCGTGGCGCTTACCGAAAGCATCGCGAAAAAGTTTTTCGAGGGGGAGAACGCTGTCGGCAAGACCATCCGCCTCGACAATGAACTCGATTTAAAGGTTACCGGCGTCGTCAAGGACTTTCCCGTTCACACGGATTTTGCTTTCGATATCATGATTTCCTGGGAAACGGTGACCCATATTGGTATGCCGCTGGAGGAGTGGCGCAACTTGTCTTCCAACGTCAATACATATGTTTTATTGCCGTCCAATTATTCGCCGCAGCAATTGCTTAGCGAACTCCCTGATTTCAAGAACAAGTACCATCCCGACGAAACCGATCCCAACAAGCGAGTTTTTAACCTGCAACCACTGAAGGAAATTCACCACGATACCCGTTACGGGAATTACGGTCAGCGCACCACTTCGAAAACGACATTGTGGGCCCTGGGATTAATCGGCGTGTTTCTGCTCATTACTGCGTGCATCAATTTCATTAACTTAGCCACAGCGCAGGCCATCAATCGCGCCAGAGAAGTGGGCGTTCGCAAAGTGCTCGGCGCGCACCGCCCGCAGCTCGTAACCCAATATCTCGGAGAAACCTTCATCATCACAGCGCTCGGTACGTTGCTGGCTACCGTTGGCGTCGAGCTTTTGCTGCCGGTGGTGAATTCATTGCTCAATTTGAAACTGCAACTCAAACCTTTTAGTGATTTTTCGCTACTGGGTTTTGTGACGCTGCTATTGTTGACCGTGAGCCTATTGGCCGGACTCTATCCGGCTTTTGTGCTCTCGCGTTTCGTGCCGGCCCAGGCACTTAAAAGCCAACTCAACGTCGCAAACCGGGGCCGATTTTCCCTGCGCCGGGGGCTAGTGGTCTTTCAGTTCGTCATTTCGCAGATGTTGATTATTGGGACGCTGATCGTGACGCAGCAGATGGACTATTTTCGAAGCAAAGAGATGGGCTTTGACCAGACCGCCATCGTGACGACCCCGTTGCCGGTGAACGATGCCGAAAAGTTGCGGTCCCTGCGAATCCTGTTGCTGCAAAACAGCGGGATCGGGAACGTCTCGTTCAGCTGGTCGAGCGCGTCGTCGGGAAATCGCTGGGACACCAATTTGCGCCACCGGCTCAACGGTCCGGAGGCAACCCTCGCGACGGATCTGAAATTCGCCGACAACGCCTATATCGCAACCAACGATTTGAAGTTGATCGCCGGTCGCAATTATGTTGACAGCGACACGGTGTCAGAATTCGTGGTTAATGAAACCTTTGCCAGGAAATTGGGATTAGTCCCGCACGATCTGGTTGGCAAAACTTTCAAACTCGGAGGCCGTACTTACCTGCCGGTTGTCGGCGTCGTGCGGGATTTTCATACGACATCTCTGCACGACGAGATTCGGCCGTGCTTGCTGGCAGCGCGACAAAGGTCTTACGAAGAAGCCAGCATCAAAATTGCCACGGCGAACATGCAGGAGGCGATGGCCCACATCGAAATGAGTTGGAGTGCAGTGTTTCCGGAGTTCGTATACAGCTATGAATTTTTGGACGAGCGCATCGCCTCATTTTATGAGGAGGAACAAAAAATGGCGCAGTTGTTCCTCGTGTTTTCCGGGATCGCGATCTTCATTGGCTGCATCGGCCTGCTGGGTTTGGTCTCATTCATGGTCGCACAACGCACGAAAGAGATTGGCGTGCGCAAAGTTTTGGGCGCGACCGTGGCGGACATCCTTGCGCTGTTGAGCAGAGAGTTCGCCTTACTGATTGTCATCGCATTCATCGTTGCCGCCCCGATTGCCTATGTGTCAATGCAACATTGGCTGGAGAATTTCGCCTATCGCGTCGATGTCGGTTACAGCGTTTTCGCCGCTACCATTGCGGCAACGCTGCTGATTGTCGGGCTCACCGTCGGCTTTCGCGCCCTTAAGGCAGCGCTGGCGAATCCGGCAGAGTCATTGCGCTATGAATAGACGGAAAACGGAAAGCGGAGACCGGGGACCGGAAAACGGTTTTCGATTTGCATTTTGCGATTTCCGGGCCGGTGCGATGCGCTATGCTCTATGCGCTATGCAACTGACAACTAACAACGGACAACTCTATGTCACTGATAGCTGATGGCTGACAGCTGAAGGCTGAAAGGCCAACTGAAACTGACAACTGACAAATCACCAAGGAGAAACCATGAGCCTAAGAGAAATACTGCAGAAAATCGTCGAGAGCGGCGACTCAATCACTTTGAGTGATAGTGAGAAGGACTGGAAAGCCAGCGACCTCTTGAACGGATTATCTGAGCGGATTTTGAAAACACGTGCCCATCACCAGCAGGGGATGTACATCGCTGAAATCAATGAGGGCGGATATCTTGGTCGTGTAATGTTTAAGGTGAAGCAAAGCGCATAGCGCATGGCGCAAAGCGCAAAACCAAGAATGCGCTATGCTCTCTGCGCTATACCACTGACAAGTGAGAACTGACCACTAACAACTGACCAAAACCCATGTTCAAAAACTACCTCAAAATCGCTGTGCGCAATTTGCTCAAACACAAAGGCTACAGTTTTATCAATATCGCCGGGCTTGCCATTGGACTGGCCTGCTGTTTTCTCATCGTACTTTTTGTGCAGCACGAACTGAGCTTCGACCGCTTTCATGAAAAAGCGCCGCGCATTTACCGACTGTTGCACGCTTCGAAGGAAGACGGGGCTAAATCGGCCATCAGCGCGTCGGCCTATGCCCCGCACTTACTTGCGGACTTTCCGGAGATTGAGCAAGCCGTACGGTTTTTTCTGAACGCTGGTCCCGCCAATCTGAAATATGGCTCCGAGGCGCGCACGGTGGACG
>DASWHH010000345.1:0-6263 GCA_036398295.1 bacterium | reverse complement strand
CACGCCGATAGTTATCGATCATGAGCGCTTCACGATTTTTACCGTCATCGACATCAGCCACGAAAAACGCCGCAAAGTGCTGGAACGGGTTTTCTTTCATGACGTCCTCAACACCGCCGGGGCGCTCCGCGGCTATCTCGATCTGCTGCAAAGTGCCGAACATTGGGAGGTCAATGAAATTCTGCAGAACATCAACCGCATCGGTGAGCAGCTGATTGATGAAATCCTGGCTCAAAAACAGTTAGTGGCGGCGGAGGATAATGAACTCTGCGCGGAGCCGACAGAACTCGATTCCCTTGAATTCCTAAATGACCTGATGACAGTGTACCGCGGCCATCCTTTATCCGAAAATCGAACCATGGTGATTGACCGCCATTCCCCGGGAGTGAGGTTGTCGATCGATGTCACCCTGTTACGGCGGGTGATCTGCAACATGGTAAAAAACGCCCTCGAATCTTCGGAAAACGGAGAGACGATCACCATCGGCTGCCGCCGGGGTGACGACGACATCAGCTTCTGGGTTCACAGCCCGAAGTTCATCCCCCGTGAAATTCAATTGCAAATTTTCAAACGCTCGTTTTCCACCAAGGGCGAGGGCCGCGGACTGGGAACGTACAGCATGAAACTGCTCAGCGAACGTTATCTCAAAGGCAAGGTGTGGTTTACGTCATCCGAAACGGAAGGAACGGTTTTTACCGCCAGTTACCCAATTTCCATGAATGGAAAAAATAGCGATTACGCTCATAGCGTCAATTTCATAAACAGCTTGATGAAATAAGGAATATCGAACATCGAATACTGAATGCCGACTGACCCGGTAGTTTCGAAATTCGACCTTCCTTGTTCGATATTCGACAGTCATCGCCGAATGTCATTTGTGCAGGAATCCTCGGTAACTATTGTTGAAGTTTCAAGCTTTTGAACAACTTTAGCCGCATCTCACCCGACGCCTCCGGCCGATACTCCTGATACAACTGAATCGTCTTCTTCACCGAATCCACAAACGCCGCGCAGTTGGGACAGGTTTGGATGTACTCGCGCAGGGCTTTACAGGACGCGGAATCCATGTCTTCTCCCAATTCGTCGCAGATTTGCAGCACTCGTTCTTTTGGTGTGAATGGCATAACTATACCGTAATGCAAAATGAAAATTGAAAAATGCAAAAATTAGAATTGGGCAATATCAATTTGAATTTTGCAATCTGCATTTTGAGTTTTTCATTGCTTTTGACAATCAGTTGTCCATATACGACTCAAGCTTATCCCTTAAAAACAGCCGCGCCCGCCGTACCCTGGCCTTGGCGTTGGACAAGGAAATATCTAATGACCTTGCAACTTCCTCTATTTTCAAGCCCTCGAGATCTTTCAAAACAAAAGCCAGGCGATACATCGGCGGTAGATCGAGGATCGCCTGATCCATTTTTTTCTTGAGCTCGTCGTTCAGCATTTCATCCGCTGGCGTGTCCGGCCAGCGATCGTAAATATCTTTGATGCGTTCCTCCGGTTTGTCCAATTGCTCGAACGATTCCCAGCGGTCGCGCTTCTCTTTGCGGAATTTCATCAAGCAGGAATTGGAGACGATGCGATACACCCACGTGGAAAAACTCGATTGGAAATTGAACGACTTTAGCGACTTCAAAATATTGAGAAAGGATTCCTGCAGCGTTTCTTCGGCATCGTCCGGGTTGCGGCACACTTTGAAGGAAAAGCCATAAACTATGTCGGTGTACTTTTCAACCAATTTGCGAACGGCGGATTCGTCACCGGATTGCGCGGCTTTTACCAAAGCCGCTTCGCCATCGCCTGAGATTTTTTCAACGATTTCTGCCATTAATCAAAAGTAGGAATCTTTTCTTTCAATTCTTCAAGAACCAGACGTGCTGAATTCTTAAAGGGCACCACTCCATCAATTTGGCTGCGGATAACACCATAAACCGTAACGTTGACATCATCAACGTCCGGTGGTATATGAACGCCATGAACTATTTTGATTGCTGTGTCGGCGTGACGGAGCCGAACCCCGGTATAAGTTGTTTCCTTTCGCAGATTATCTTCAAAATCATTCGCTCGCGAAAGAAATGCTCATCCCTTCAAAGCATGATAGCATCTCGACTCGTGATTTCAACCGCCAAAATAAAAAGAAATCTGCCCCGATTCAAGAGATTATTCGCATGCCGGAAGTTAAATCTCTGTCAAAAACTTCGGACGCTGATTTTTGCAGATGTACGCAGACTAAACTGAATCAGCGTTAGTCTGCGCCATCTGCGTCCTAAATTTATAGCGGCTTCTTTGTATCCCTTTCCCACGTACTGCAACTAACCAGTAATTAAAAATCATTCCCAAAGTGAGAAAAGAAAATGGACAAACTTTTTGATATGAAAATTTTGGTATATTGGTTGAAAATGTCGCTCAAAAGTGTTTTATTGGCGACACCGTCTCACCCTATGCGAATACTTTCAATTGCAACTGCCATGAATCTTGACAGATCATGTTGGTTACCCACCAAATCATCCAAGGAGACAATTTTATAATGAAAGGATTGAGATTCGCCGCGCCAGCGCTGCTCCTGATAATGCTCGGACATAGCAGCGCGCAGAACGGAGCCGTGCGTCCACTCTCGCTTGCCGAGGCGCTCGATATCGCCCGCAAACAGAGCTACCAGATTCAAATTGCGGAAAGTCAGGTAGCGCAGGCCAGGGGCCAGAACATTGAAAGCTGGAGCGGATTCCTGCCCCACTTTTCGATTTCGGAAAATTACGTCAAGTCCAACGACCCGGTGATGGTCTTCAGTTTTAAGCTCAAGCAGGGTATCTTTAATCAAAATGATTTCAATCTTTCGACGCTGAACAATCCGGATGCGGTGGAAAATTTCACCACCTCATTTCAGGTGCAGCAACCGATTTTGAATTTTGACGCCATCTTCGGGAAGTCCGCTGCGGGTCTCGGTATGAAGGCGCGGGAGCAGATGCTGGCGCGCTCGCAGGAGGCCATCGCCCTGCACGTGAAGAAGGCTTACTACGGACTAATTCTCGCCGGCGAAAACCTCAAAGCCATTTCCGAAGCCGTCGCCTCCGCGCAGCGCCACCGCGATGACGCCAGAGCCGCGTTCGATGAAGGCATGATCAACGAAGCCGATTACCTCGGCGCGGAAGTGCGGCTGGCGGAATTGCAGGAGCAGCGCATCACCGCTGAGCACCAAATCGCCAACGCCAGTGACGGCTTGAAATTTGTGATGGGAGTTGAGGAAGATCTTATGATCGTCCCCACCGACAGCATCGCCGCGCCGGATCGCATTCCTTCAGAAAATAATTGGGAAGAACAAATCGCGTCGCGGTCGGATTTGCGCGCCATTCATTTTCAAACGCAGGCTGCCCGCCGCCACCTGTGGATGAAACGCAGCGGCTGGCTGCCGCGGCTCAACGCCTTCGGCGGCGTCGAGTGGAATGCTTCCGAAGTGTTCCGTAAAGACGCGTCGAGCTGGGCCCTCGGGTTCCAAATGCAGTGGCAGCTCTTTGATGGCTTGGGAAATTTGGGCCGCTCGAAACACGCGGGGGCGCAGGCGGAAGAGGCGTCGGTGCAATACCGTCAAATGGCAGAGCAGGCCAAAATGGAAACGCGCCAGGCGCGACGCGCAGTGCAAGCCGCCGAGCAAAGAGTGGGTGTCGCGCAGTCCGCGGTGAAACAAGCTGGCGAAAGCTTGCGCATCGTCGAGGAACGTTTCGCAGAAGGTTTGGAGAAAACCTCGGACTTGCTGGACAGAGAGGTGATGCTCACCAACGCGCGACTGCGCCATCTCAAAGCGCGACATGATTACGCTATCGCAGTGAGCGAGCTGCAATTTGCATTGGGGAAATAGGACGCAGATGGCGTGGATGAAAGCAGATTCAAGCTTTCTTGTCATTCCCGCATGCTCTTGGCGGGAATCCATTTTCACGGATGATGGATGCCCGATAAAGCATTCGGGCATGACAGAGAATCAACAGACGCGTACAGTACGATCTGCGCTACTTCAGATTTCTCACCCGACAAAAAACGTCGGGGTTCGAAATCACCATGAACTTTGAAAACTTAGGCCAAAGGAGAATAGAAATGATTCCGAGAAAAACAAAATGGTTACTAATTGGATTGCTCATTCCGGTGTTGTTCGGCTGCGGCGGCGATGACGCTCAGCAATCCGGGGCCGTCCAACCCGTGGTCGTTAAAACTATGACCGCTGAGGTGCAGGCCCTCGAACATCGGCTCACGTACGCCGGCAGCGTGGAGCCCATCGAGCGGGTGCGGCTGGCCACGCGCATCATGGGTTGGGTCGATGCTATTCCGTTCGCAGAAGGGACGCGCGTGCAAAAAGGCGCGGTGCTGGTGAAATTGCGCAGCAAAGACATCGAGGCCAAGCGCGCACAGGTGGAGGCCAGCATCACCGAGGCCACCGCGCATTTTGACAACATGCAAAAAAATTTGCAGCGCGTGGAGTCGTTATTTGCGAAAAAAGCCGCCACGCAGAAAGAACTGGATGACACGCGCACTGGCTTTGCGAGCGCGCAATCCCGTAAACTGGCGGCGGAAGAAATGAAATCCGAAGTTGAAGAGATGCTGAGCTACAGCGAGCTGCGCGCGCCCTTCAATGGCGTAGTGGCGCGCAAAATGCTGGATGTCGGCGACCTCGCCAATCCCGGCATGCCCATCCTCGAAGTGGAAAATATGGACAAAATCAAAATCGTCGCCAAAGTGCCGGAGAGCGAAATCGATGCGCTGACCGTCGGCATCAGCGTGGCGGTGAAAGTGTCCGCAGTGCGGATCCGCTCCGGCGGACAAGCCGCCGACGTCGGAACGAACGGCAAAACCATCACCGGCAAAATTGACCGAATCGTCCCGGCCGGAGACCCGATGAGCCGCCAGTTCGAGATTCAGGTCGTGGTCGACAACAGCGGACATCAAATCAAGTCGGGTATGTTCGCGCGCGTCGCCGTTGGTAACACAGAGTCGGCGACACTGATGGTTCCAACCAACGCCGTTTTTCGACGCGGGCAGTTGCAAGGAATTTTTGTAGTGGATTCTGAAAATCGCGCTCGACTGCGCTGGGTGCGCACCGGCGTCACTCAAGAAGGACTCGTCGAGATTCTCGCCGGATTGAATCCCGGTGAAAATGTGGTGCTGGACGGCGCGACTTCATTAGTAGACGGACAAGCGGTGTCCGCAGAGCGGATCCGCTCCGGCGGAGAGGTGGCGCAATGAAGATCGGAATGGCGGGCCGCGTGGCCCAGGCTTTTATTGATTCGAAACTGACGCCGTTGTTGATGGTGGCAGCGCTGTTGATCGGCATCTTCTCGACTTTTTTGACGCCGCGCGAAGAGGAGCCGCAAATCGTGGTGCCGCTGGTGGACATCTTCGTGCCCTACCCCGGCAGCAGCGCCAAAGAAGTGGAAGAGCGCATCGTCAAACCGATGGAAAAAATCATCAACGAAATTCAGGGCGTTGAATACATTTACTCGATGGCGCGCCCGGATTTCGCGCTCATCACCGTGCGCTACCTCGTCGGTGAAAACACCGAGGATAGCCTCGTCAAGCTGTGGGCAGTGCTAATGAAAAACATGGATAAGATGCCGGCTGGCAACATGTTCCCGCTCATCAAAACCAAGTCCATCGATGACGTGCCGATCCTGAGTCTTACCCTGTGGAGCGAAACGTACGACGAATTTCAACTGCGGCGAGTCGGCGCCGAACTGGCGGACGAAATCAAAAAAATCGATAACGTCGCCGAAGTGGAATTGACCGGCGGGCTGCGCCGCAAAATTCGCGTGATCCTCGAGCAATCGCAGCTGCGGGCGCATCACGTCGATCCGATGCAAATCGCCCAACAACTACAGGCGGCGAATCAAAGTTTGCCGGTTGGCAATTTCCAAAATCTGAACCAGGATTACGTCGTCGAGACCGGTGAATTTCTCACCAAAGTTGACGACGTGAAAAATCTCGTGGTGGGCGTGTACAACGGCCCGCCTGCCCGCCTGCCGGACGGGCAGGCCGGACGGGCAGGCAACCCGGTCTATTTGAAGAACGTGGCGGAAATCGTCGATGGTCCGGAGGAAGTCAACAACTACGTTTTCTTCGGCTACGGTCCGGCGTCCTTTGAAAAAGATGGCCCTGCCACCAACGGCCATCTCAAACGCGATTTCCCGGCCGTAACGGTTTCGGTTGCCAAACGTAAAGGCGCCGACGCCATGCGCGTGGCTGAAAGAGTCCTCGAAAAAGTCGAAGCGCTCAAAGGGC
>DASWHH010000344.1:0-5928 GCA_036398295.1 bacterium | reverse complement strand
GGCAGCGAGCGAAAAAGAATAAGTGAAGTAAGAATTCAGCCGATCCACGTTGCCGTTGCCATTGATGTCCTCGGTGTCCGAGTTTCTTCCGCCGGTGTCGCCGCTGCCACTGCCTTCATTCTCACCACCATTATTTTCGGTACCATTTATTGAAAAAAAGCGGCCCTCCTGTAAAAACAGGTATTGGTCGGTGCCATTATAAAACCAATCGTCGTAACTCCAGGGTTCGTTGGCGTCTTTGATGCCGTTGCGGTTGATATCCCAAAAATCGTAAGGAACGTTATCGATAACCTCTCCGACAAAATTGCTGCGTGGATAATTCAATTCCGGCGGATCCGGCTTGCTATAACCGTCGAGTCCCACGTCTTCCCCCGGGTCGAGGAGGCCATCGGGAATACCCTTGTCTTCCGTATTCGGTCTTTCGTTGGGAATCACATCCTCCGAAATGGTGCCCAGATCAAGGTGCAACCGTCCCCGCTC
Source organism: bacterium (assembly GCA_036398295.1). Lineage (GTDB taxonomy): Bacteria > Zhuqueibacterota > Zhuqueibacteria > Oceanimicrobiales > Oceanimicrobiaceae > DASWHH01. The sequence continues at coordinate 5,448 of DASWHH010000344.1, read as the reverse complement.
ACCCTGAACCATCACCTCGATAAACGTGGTTTGCGATTGGTCGAATAAACCGGCGGACAAGGAGCGCATGATACCGCCCCAGGCATTGACATCAGGGCGGGTGGGATCCGGATACAGGTCAAAGTCTAAAACGACCATAGTCTGTGCCGTATTAGCATTCACCTCGCGTTCCGGGTAAATTTGTCTGATAGGTACAGGGGTGATCGGGTTTCCCCATGTATGATTTACCATGTTATCGATGCTATGCACCGTGTCCGCGGGAACGGAGGCCTGGGTCCAGTTTTTACGTAACACGCCCAGGCCAACGGTTTTCTTCGCCCCTTCAAAATCGTCGATATAAGCTACACCATGGTTATCACCGGTGCGCGGGCTATTTAAAGTATTCGGTGTCGGCAGCACCTGCGCGATCTCGGCCTCCAATCTCAGCGTGGTTTCGCCTTTGGCGCGTAGGAACGGCAATGCGTCAAAAACCTTGCCGACAAAATTGGGGTTGAAACTGAGCTGGGTGTTCAAATCCCACACCACGTTACGAATCGGTCCGCGGCCAACCCTCACCTTGCGATCCAGGGTGCTCTCGTTGAGGTACAGCAAGGTGCCGCCTAAAAAAGAATTCTGGCCAAGGCTGTATTCCGCCCGCATGCCGAGAATGGTTTTTTTCTCCAATTGAAAAAGCTGGTTGCGCTCGAAGGTCACTTCTAACTGCGCCGCCGGGTCGCTGGCGCGTGGGTCCAAAATGTTGAGGCTGCCCGTGAAATAGTCGATAGTATAATCCCGACCACTTATTAGCTCTTCCCCGTTCAGTCTAATAATTTCCGATCCTTCGATGACGTTAAATCCTAAATTGAATTCGCTGCTGCGACTACTTGACTTAACCTCGATAGTAAAATTGTCCGCGTCTTGATTGATGTCGCTTGGTATCGTCGAATCGTAAATTCGGCTCGCGGCCTTATCTCCCAAAACTGGCCGCACCGGGTTGCCACCCAAAGTGTATCCCTCGGGATCAAAAGGCCGCAAGTCCGGGAAGGTCACCTCGCCGTTTGCGCGATCGAAGATGCTATTATCGAGCACGTCGAAAACGCCATCGGGCGTAGAAACTCCGTCCTGATCTTTGCGATCGAGGCCCAGGACCGTGACCCATTTTTGGTTGTCCTGGTTTTCCTCAGGCAGACCGCCGGACGGTTTAAAAAATATCCTCAATTCGAATCCTTCCTCATTGATATTGCGGGCGCCCAGCGCATAGACATGGCGCCATCCCAGGTTCCAGGTGGGGCTCTCGGGTTGCGGATTTTCCGGGCGGATCAGTTTGAAGATCGTGGTGTTGGTTCCGGGGACGAGTCCGCCGATCACCTGGGGATTCGACCCACCGGTGCGGTAGGATACCGCCAGAATTTCTCCGCTGGTCAAAGCTGTGTTCAAACGAATGAAGCCCAGGTTGTCTTGAACGAAGTAGTCAGATTTTTCCAATCTCAAAAAATGTCCAAACTCAGACCTCCCGGTGCTCGGGATGGTATCGGCTGCTGTAACGCCGTCGAGTGTGGCCCACGCCGCAATCACCTGATCCGGAAAACGTTGCTGGTTGTAAGGGCTCGCTTTGAAGACTTCAATATCCACGATCGGATCGGCAGATTCGATATGGTTGCCGTCGGCGTTGTACACCTTGTAGTTTTCCCGATACGACAAATCCAGGAAAAAATAAGTATCTTTCAGATAGTTGTCGATGCGGATCTGGCGTGAGCCTTCTTCCGCTCCGCCGCTGAGGCTGATGCGCTGGCTCTCCCCTTTCTCCTGGCTGGCGATGGCGGTGACGTTCAAGTTCCCCAGAACCATTTCCGTCTTCAAACCAAAGAGTCCGGTATTTTTGCCGCTGAAGGTAACGTACTGGGTGCCGGGCAGCGACAGCGAAATGTTGCCGGCTTCGATTTTCTGAATGACTTCGTCGTCATAACCCTGGTAATTGATGCGGATGTTATTCTCAAAATCAAAAGCGCGCTCGCTGTCCTGATCGACATTCACCGTTACTTTGTCGCCAATCTTGCCGGTCACGGAAAAGCGCTGCTTTTGCTGCATATTAAAATTGGTATTGGCTCCCCGGGTGAGGGCGGTGCGAACCTCACTGCGGTCCTCGCGGCGGATTTTCGCCTGGATGCTGATGTCGCCGGTGACGTTCAACCCAACCGTGCCGCTGCCGAACACTTTTTGAAATGCCTTGCTCTTGATTTTTAGGGGTATGTCGAGGTTGATGCCGCCGGCGCCCTTGTCGCCTTCCTCTGAGGGGATGATGTTGGAAACCGCATAGCGCTGCCAGTTCTCGGCCATCGCCTGGTTTGCCATCAGCGACCGATATTCTTCGAAGGTTAAAACCATTGGCAAAGACACATCCTCTTCGAGAACCGATTCACGAATCACTACAAAGGAATCCAGGGACTCAATTTCCACAATCGCTTTGGCGCTGTTATACAGCGTGGGGTGGGAGCCGGCATAGTAACCCTGAAAGGAGATGACCGGCGACAGTTTGCGGAAGGGGGAAGAAAACGGTGCAGCCGGCGAGGTTGCGATTTTCAAACCGAGTGCGTCATTTGGATTCGCTGAAAAAGCGAACCCGGCGGTGACGCCTGTCAGCAGGATAGCAAGAAACAGTAGAGCTGGTTCAGGACTGAATCGTCGTTGACAAAGCATGTTTGAGAGTGCAGCAATCAGTTAATGCGACGGCCATCTGCGGCCGTTGGTCTCAGTTCGATAATTTTTGGAATAAACCTATATCAAACTTCCCGATGCTGCCTCCAAATATCAAACATGCTTGGTTGAGGTGATAGGATGAAACGGCCTAAACTTAATGATTCTATTGTAGAATTGCAAGGAAAATCTGCTGTAAAGAGCAGCAGGAGATTAGGCTTGATCTAATAAGACCCGATGAGTATATTTGTTTCAAATGTTAGCGAATTTTCTGAATAAGTTGATCGATAGCCCGCGCGACGTTTCATGCTGATGCCACGTATCCTGCCGCGTTATTTCATAAAGGAGCACGCCGGGCCCTTCCTCTGGGCGCTGATCACTATCAACCTGGTGTTCATTCTAAATCTCCTTTACCGCGACCTGGGAAAATTCTTAAGCAAAGGCATTTCGCTTCCTACCATTGTCGAGTTTCTTTTCCTAAACCTGGCGTGGATGATCGCACTTTCCGTGCCGATGGCCGTGCTGTCAGCAACCATCATGGCGTTTGGCCGGCTCTCTGCGGACAACGAAATTAACGCCGTGCGCGCCGGCGGCGTCAGCCTGTATCAAATTCTGTTTCCGCTGTTAGTGGTCGCGGCGGCGTTGGCCGGCGGATTGATCTGGTTCAACAATCATGTCCTGCCCGACTTCAATCATCGGGCACGGGTGCTGGCCATGGACATTGCGCGCAAGAAACCGATGATCAATCTCGAGCCCGGGGTGATTTATACCGACCTCCCGAATTACAACATACTGGTGCAGGAAGTACATGAAGTCGATTCGGTTTCGTATGCCAGTAATATAGTAATCGACGATCAGACCGACGATAACGCCATCAAAACTATCGTCGCCGACAGCGCGGTGTTGCGCTTCGATCGCCAAACGGGGTTCCTGCAGATCACCATGTTCGACGGTGAGGCGCACGAGGTCAATTTCAAAAATCCGGGAACCTTCAAGCGCGTCGCGTTCCGGAAGCATCTTGTCAAAATTGCCATGTTGGAAGTAATTCTCAACCGCAGCCAATCCGAATACCGCGGCGATCGGGAAAAGAGTGCCGCCGCGTTGATGGAAAGCGTACGTCTCAACGAAACCCGCATCGCCGAACGCAAAGCGACCATACATCAAAAAATGGTGGCGCAGTTTTCGAAATACCGAAACGCCAATGATCATCCGGCCGGGCTCAAAAATCTTATCGCCGAACAGCAACAGCTCGAGCACGCCATCAAAGCGGATCTGGACATGATCAACGGTTATCGCAAATCCAGCAACATTTTTTTGGTGGAGGTGCACAAAAAATACTCCATACCTGTCGCCTGTGTGGTATTCATTTTGGTCGGCGCGCCCCTGGGTATCCTTATTCGCAAAAGCGGATGGGCGGTGGCGGGAGGGTTGAGCTTCGGGTTTTTTCTTCTGTACTGGGCCTGTTTAATTGCCGGCGAGATACTTGCAGATCGGCAAATCGTGACACCGTTCCTGGCCATGTGGTCCCCAAATATTTTCGTGGGCGCCATTGCCATCGTGCTGGTGGTGAAATCTATCAGCGACATCGAGATACTCTCATGGCTGCGCCGGCAATCCTAAAATCAGCTGGTGACTTTTAAAAACGAATGCGAATCTTAGACCGGTACATTTTGCGGCGCTTTTGCGTGGCGATGGTCTTTGCCATCGCAGCGTTTGTGTTGATTGTGATTTTTGTAGATATGGTTGGCAACTTAGCCAAGTTCATCGACCGTGATGTCCCCAAAACCATCATCCTCCGGTACTATCTCGTCTACATTCCCTACATCTGGATTTTGGTGATGCCCATCGCCATGCTGCTGGCCAGCATTTTCAGCATCGGGTACATGGCCCGGCAAAATGAGTTGGTGGCCATAAAGTCGGTTGGGGTATCGCTATACCGGATTCTTTCTCCACCGCTGCTGTTCAGCATCCTCGTCAGTCTCCTGGCGTTCGCAATCGGAGAGCAGATTGTCCCGGTTGCCAATCAACAAAAGTCTGAAATCGAAACTACCTATCTTGAGCCTGCCAGCGGTCGCGGCGGAACCAGGGCCTCCAATATATTCTGGCGCGACAAAATCGAGCGGCGAATTTTCATCAGTCAGTTCGATCAAACCACGCAAATGGCGCAAAAAGTCTCGATCCAGCAGTACCGCGGCAACCAGATTATCGCACGCCTCGACGCCCCCAGGATGCAGTGGCAGGACAGTACCTGGGCGCTGCTCGACGGCTACCAACGCATCTTCACCGATGATACGGAGGAGGCCGCGCCCTTTGAGCTTCTGCACGATCGCGATATCGATATCACCCCCGACAAAATCATGCAGACGCGTGTTCAACCCGAAGATATGTCCTACAGCGAACTGAAATTTTTTACCAACGAGGTGAAACGTAATGGCGGCGACCCCAACCGCTGGCTGGTCGATCTATATTTCAAGACTTCGATCCCCTTTGCCAATTTTATCATGGTGCTGTTCGGCGCACCCCTGGCCTCCAACAAAAAACGCAGTGGCGCCATCTTCGGCGTGCTGACCAGCCTGCTGATTTCATTCATTTATTACGGTTTCAACAAGTTCATTCAAACCCTGGGACAGAACGGGACCGTGGAACCGCTGCTGGCGGCGTGGGTGGCGAACGCGGTGTTTTTGGCCGCCGGCATCTGGCTGATGGTGGTCACCCGAAAATAGGGGAATTAAGACATCAAACACCGCATGACACTGAAAACACAGAAGATAGATG
>DASWHH010000343.1:0-5201 GCA_036398295.1 bacterium | reverse complement strand
GGTGTACTGGTAGAATCGTGCAAGAGAATTGTCCCTGTGAGGAGAATTGAGTAGTTGAGTGAAAATCTTGCACGCAACGCTCAATATTAAGGAGAATAGCTATGTCGAATATCTCAGCGAAAATCAAAAAAGTGTCGGGCGGCAACGATCGCAACAGCATCAGTGAACTATCAAACGCGACTTCAAATAGCCGTGACGGCAAGGGAACGGTTACGACCGCCCTGGTGAAGGTCGCCAATGTGTCGAAATCGTACCAGCGCAACGGCCGGCGCATCCCGGTTCTCGAGAATATCTATGTGTCGGTTCCGGAAGGAGAGTTTCTGGCATTAATGGGACCCTCGGGTTCCGGTAAATCGACCCTTCTCAATCTCATCGCCGGCATCGACCGGCCCGATAAGGGTACGATTACCGTGGCCAACAACGACGTGACGAGATTGTCGGAATCGCAGTTGGCCGACTGGCGTGCACGCCACATCGGCTTTATCTTTCAATTCTACAATCTCATTCCGGTGGTGACGGCGTATGAGAACGTTGAGCTGCCGTTGCTGCTGACAAACCTCTCGAAGACAGACCGTGAGGCGCATGTGAAGATGGCCTTGGACGTCGTCGGTCTCAGCGACCGCATGAAACATTATCCCAAACAACTTTCCGGTGGGCAGCAGCAGCGTGTGGCCATTGCCCGCGCGCTTGTGACCGATCCGACATTGATTGTGGCTGACGAGCCGACCGGTGATCTAGACAAGGTTTCCGCTACGGAAATTCTCACGTTGCTCGAACGCTTGAATCGCGAATTCAAAAAGACCATCATCATGGTGACGCACGATCAACGCGCCGCGGACAAAGCCCACACGGTCCGCCATCTTGATAAAGGAGAACTGGCATGAAAATACTCAAGCTGATTTTCAAGAATGCCGGCCGCCACAAACTGCGGTCATTTCTAACAATGCTCGGCCTGGCCATCGCGGTGTTGGCGTTTGGTCTCACCCGCACGGCCATCGACGCCTGGTATGCCGGCGTGGAGGCTTCGGCGCAAAATCGTTTGGTCACGCGCAGCGCGGTCTCACTGGCGTTTCAGTTGCCGCTGGCTTATCGCGAGCACATCGCCAAGGTTCCCGGGGTCGAAGGCGTCGGTCTCGGCAATTGGTTTGGCGCTTATTACAAAGATCCCAGCAATTGGTTCGCCAATTTCGCGGTCGACCAGGCCTATCTGGAGATGTATCCGGAATTCATAGTGCCGCCGGAGCAAAAGGCGCAATACCTCAAGGAACGCAACGCGTGCATTGTGGGCCGCAAGCTGATGAAACGTTTTGGCTGGGAGCTCGGTGATGTCGTGCAATTGACCGGCACGTTCATACCGGGAAACTGGGACTTTGTGATTCGCGGCATTTATGACGGCCAATTTCCCAATACCGATGAAACGGCTTTCTTTTTTCATTGGGAATATGTCAACGAGCGCATGAGGCAGGAAATGCCGTCGAGCGCCGACCAAATCGGTTGGTTTATGGTGAAAATAGCGAACAGCGGCAACCCTGCGCAAATTTCGGGAGCCATCGATGCGAGATTCAAAAACAGTTACGCGGAAACCCAAACGGAAACCGAGCGCGCGTTCCAGCAAAGCTTTGTGTCGATGTCGGGCACGATTCTCACGGCGCTGCAAGTCGTCTCGTTCGTGGTGGTCTTTATCATTTTGCTGGTGCTGGCGAACACCATGGCGATGACCGCGCGTGAACGCATCGCTGAATATGCGGTGATGAAGACGCTCGGCTTTCGTCCGTTTCACCTCGTCGGCCTGATTGGCGGCGAGTCGTTGCTGATCGCCTTCGGCGGCTTCGTGATGGGATATCTGTTTTTGGTCGGTCTTATCACCGGGCTGGAGCCGGTTATCAGCGAATACGTCAGCGGTTTTTTTCCAGTCTTTAAACTAAAAGAGGACACGGTTTTGTTTGCGTTGGTCGCGGTGTTACTCACGGGTCTGGCATCTGCGGTCTTTCCGATTTTGCGCGTCGTCAAGATGCGTATTGCGGATGGCCTGCAGCGGGCGATGTTCTCCAGTTTGTCTGCAAGTTCGGGAAATTTTTTGAAGCGGATGTCAAGTGGTTTGATAAAATTTGTTGCGGTGGCTTTTGCGGTGATTGTTGTGACGAGTATCTATTTCGTGTTGCATTATGCGTGGGCGAACTTCCTGTGGAAAAATCTTTTGGAGCCGACCTCGGCACAGCTTGGTCCGCTGGTGCTGGATTTGATTTTGTTCCTCGGCCTGGTGGCCTTGGCCTGGAGCTTTGCGCGCGGTCCGCGCCAAACCGTGTTGGCGAATTTATGGCGGCAGCCCTTGACGACGACGCTGACGCTGTCCGGCGTGGCGCTGGTCGTATTCGTCTTCGTTGCGGCGCTGATGCTGGCGAACGGCTTGAAGGAGACGTTGGTAGCGACCGGTGTCGATGAAAATGCCATCATCATTCGCCGCTCCTCGCAATCGGAAATTAATAGCGCGATTGAGCGTGAGCAGGCGAGCATCATTGAAACCCAGCCCGAAGTCGCCACCTTAGGTGACGGCGCTCCTTTCGCCACGAGCGACGTGGTGGTGATCATCTCACTCCCGAAAAGACTGAATGAGGATCCGGCGAATGTCGTCGTGCGGGGCGTCTCGCCGCAGGCCACGGAGCTGCGGCAACAACAGGTCACGCTAAGACAGGGCCGTGTGTTCGTCGCTGGTTTGCAGGAGGTCATCATCGGCAAAGCGCTCCAGGAGCGTTTTCAGGGCTGTGATATTGGCAGCTCGCTGCGCATGGCCAGCACGCAATGGAAAATCGTCGGCGTGTTCGATGGCCATGGCACCGGCTTTGATTCCGAAGTGTGGGGTGACGTCGAGGTCATGGCGCCGGCGTTTCGCCGCACGGCCTTCTCTTCGGTCACCGTGCGTTTGAACGATGCCGGGCAGTTTGAGGCTCTGAAGGCACGGCTGGAGAACGATCGCCGCATGGTGGTCGACGTGAAGCGCGAGAAGGAATATTACGAAGAGCAATCGCGTATGATGGCCAATTTTATTGGCATCCTTGGCCGCGCCGTCACCATCATTTTCAGCTTCGGCGCGATGATTGGCGCGATGATCACCATGTTCGCCGCGGTAGCGAATCGCACCCAGGAAATCGGGACGTTGCGAGCGCTTGGCTTTCGCCGCCGCAGTGTGCTCGCCGCGTTCATGGTGGAGGCTGTGGTTCTCTCACTCCTGGGGGGAGCAGCCGGCGTCGTTGTTTCTTCGGCTTTGCATTTGATCACCGTCTCCACGACCAACTGGGCGACATTCTCGGAGTTGGCGTTTGGGTTCGACTTATCGGCGGAGATCACCGGGCGAGCGCTGGTGTTTGCCATCGTCATGGGTTTGTTCGGAGGGTTCCTGCCGGCGGTGCGCGCTTCCAGGTTGAAGATAATTGAGGCGCTAAGGACGGGATGAATTGAAGGGGCCGAGAGCCTAAGAAGGAGCATGTTTTTTCCCTTTAATAGAGCAAAAAGCTCCGGGACCGGAATGTGACGGTTTGACCCTGGCTTCGGTACGTACGCATTCTTGTAGGATAACAAAGACATGAAAATGCAACATTCATGAATGGTCTCGTACAATTGTACAATTGTACGGCAGAAATTTCAGGAAATAATCGATAAAAGGAGCAAGCTGATGAATATCACACAAACCTGGGTTGGGTCAACCAGCAGACTGCCAAACGTGGTCCTCTGGATTGTCCAGGTATTCCTTGCAATAATTTTCTTGGTGGCCGGTTTCGCGATGACGTTTCAACCATTAAATACCTTGGCGAACACGATCAACTGGGTGTCGGATATACCAGCAGGGATGGTGCGCTGCATCGGTATCAGTGAAATACTCGCTGCGATTGGGCTGATTGTACCGGCAATAATCGGCATTTGGCCGCAATTGACGGCGTTCGCTGCCAGCGGGGTCGCATTTGTCATGGCGAGCGCTTCCATTTTCCACTTTATGCGTGGAGAGTTTTTCGCCCTGCCAATGACCATAGTGCTCACGGGTTTGGCAGCCTTCGTGGAATACGGACGGTGGAAGTTGGCGCCCCTCCAATGAGCGTTGGGGGTTGCGTGTTCGTGCCCCCAACAAGAAGCTGTCGAAGAGGAGCTAATAAGGCAATCCCTGATGCTAAGAAAAAGATGGTTAGCTATTGAGCATTTCGCCGAGCATCAATGGCGGCGGTTTGGTGAGCATAAGGCGTGACCCGGAATTGGATGTGGGGTCAACGGCTTTTTTCCGAGCGCTCAGAAAGGGTGGCTGGTGTTGGCGAACAATTGGCAGGTGTCAGCCAGACGTTGTTGCTGGTCTAACTTTTTCATGTTTTTGATGTGTGCGGATAGCGCTGCCCGGCCAAATTCCGTAAGCGTCGTTTGGTTCTTCGTCACCCAATCCTCGATCTGTCGCCTTTGATCCTCGGTCACACAGACGACCAACCTCTGTTTTCGTAATTTCAATTTCAGCGCCATTGAATTTACACCAAATGCGGGGATGTTAGAAATCTGATTTGATCTACCTTTAAGACAGGAGTTTTGGGTAAATGGTTGCATTTTTTTTTAAATGGGCAATGCCAGGCGTTACACCGGCTGAGTCACCATGAAAATGATTCCCACTGAAAAATTGATCAACGCCAGCAACAGGTAAAACGCAAATACTGTTTCCATTCTAAACAGAGCAAAGATAAAGACGTCGAATTTGACTTTCGACGATTGGTATTGATGGCTGCCATAAAATAGTAGATCGTTCGGACTTTTGATTTTTGAGCTGTTCCCCGTCCACAATTTCTCCAACTCCGCTACCCGCATCTCCATGATCTTCATGTGGCTCGCCTGCATAGCTTCGATGATCCAGAACATCAAGATTGGTAGAAGACTGAGAATCATTCCCTGTGCATTGAAGGCTAACAACTTACCAGATGCGATGAGAGTGATGAGAATAAGCCACATGGTCAGGCACCAGTTTTTGGTTTTGATACGCTGATTGTAATGGCGGTCAATAGTCTTGTAGTGCTGATCGATGACCCACTCGAGACGCTCTCTTTCAACCATAATTCCTTGCAGAGTTATTTTTGGAGTTAGGGGAAAATAATGCATTCCAAAGGCGAAGTCAATATGTGCATTTCTGTTTACTTGGTGTGGGACTTCTGCGTACATGGTGAACAGATGAGGACAGG
>DASWHH010000342.1:0-2208 GCA_036398295.1 bacterium | reverse complement strand
GCCTCGGCCTTCGCAGCCGTCGCGGTGGATTTCGGCTGCGCCGGCGCTTTTTTCCCGACTTTTTCAAGTTCGGTTTTCTTGTCCTGCAATTCCTTTTCGAGCAACTTGACGCTGTCGATGATTTTCGTCACTTCTTTGTCGCCGGCGATCTGAGTTTTCTTTTGCTCCACCATCAGGTGGTAAACCCGCCCGCCCAATTCGCTGAAATTTTTCTCGACGTTGCGCTTGATGTTGATGATGTCGATTTTGATTTTGCCGATTTTGGTGTATTCTTCGGTTTTCCCCACTACCGTATCCACGCCCTCGCGGATGGTTTTGGCGATATCGTCCCACAGGCTGCCCATGTTCTCTCTCCTTTTGAATTTAAATTAGTTACCGGGAAAATAGTTAGAAATAGCATAAAATGCAAGGGCAATTGGGATCAGGTGAAATCAGAGAGACGTCGGTAGCAAACCTCAAAATGGTATCAGAAGAGATTAGCGACCTGATTCCTTACCCTACATTCACCGCATCACCACCAACTTCTCTACTACCTCCACCTGTTCTTCACCGCGACGAGCGATCAGCTTGTACAAATAAACGCCATTCGCCAGCGTGTCACCGTCGAAGTCGCGGGCGTTCCATTCAAATTGATTGAAGCCAACGCGTGCCGGCAGAAAGTCCGCTTCCTGGATCAAGCGGCCGGCGACGGTGTAGATTTTCAACCGCACTTCGTCGGCGTCCTGGGTGAGAATGTAGGTGAATGCCGTTTCGTTCTGTAAGGGATTGGGATAATTCAGCACCTCGGTGACCCGAAAGGAAGAACTCACCTGAAACTCCTGCTCGAAAAAGTTGAGATTACCCGACTGATCTCTCGCAAACACTTCGATCCGGTGATCGCCATCGCCGAGCTGGGCACGAAAAATGGACAGGGCTTTCAAATCACGCTGCTCAGGATTGGATTGTGGCACAAATTGCGCCTGTCCCGCGCCGCCCCCGTAACTCACTTTTTGTTGATCGAGGTACACCAGCACTTGCGAGGTGTCGGTGAACGTTGCCGGACCGCCGTCCCGAATTTCCACCACCACTTGCGGATTGGCGGAAACAAAATCCCCAACGGCCACAGCACGGCCGTCCATTTGGACGCGAATGTTGGGCGCCAGCGTGTCGCGCACCACCCAGATGCTGAAATTGGCGTCATTGTTGGTTTCGTCCAATTCGATCACATCATCATTGGAATCGAGGCGTACTGTCAGATCAATTTTTCCGCTCAACCCGCTCGTTGAAAAGAGCGCTGAGTATTCACGGGGACCATCTACCGGCATCCCGCCGACTTTCAGTTTCAGCAATTCACTCGTCCCTGTGAAAATGTTCACAAAAAAGCTGTCCGCCGGGCTGAGTCCCAAATTGGCTGCGCCGATCACGACCTGCACCTCGGTGCCTACCTCAACCGTGTCTTGCTGAACGTGAATTTCACTGTTTCCCGTTACCAAATCCGGGGGCGGAGAGAAATCCACCGACCATGATTGAAGTTGCGGCGTCGTCAGTCCATCCGTGCTCGTCAGTGCTGCCGCCAGCAGGAGCTGCGGATAGGTCTGTGCCGAAATCTGGGAAAGGTCGACTTCTGTTGCCGCCAGATTGGAGAGCAAGGTATCCTGTTCGCCGGTTACGCGCTGTCTGCCGATGACAGAAAATCTGATGGGATCCTGCGGGCTGGACTCAAACGATAGCCGCGCCAATTTCCATTCCAGGGCCGGCCCGATGGGGGCTGCAACGATACGGCCGCTCTTTGCAAATCGAGAAAGGGTGTCGGTAATGGCCACCGCCCCCTCGCCAGCCTGTTTCAATACTTCCGGAACCGTGCCGATAGCCACGCCTTTGCGGCCGATGATCGCCCAGGCATCACGAAGGCGCACTTGCCGGGTGAGCTGACTGCCGATGCTTTCCAAAGCGAGATGTGCACTTTCGGTCATGGAGACGCTGCCCTCGTCGCGGATGGCGGCTAAAACGATACGGCCGTCCGGGACGGTGTTGATGAATTGGGCTAAAGCCTCTGCGTTCGTGGGCGAGCCGTAGGTGTCGAAGCTGGCGCGCTCCAGCAGCGTTCCGTCGCTTTCATCAAACACCGCGAGATTATGGCCGCGCTGGTTGAGACTGACGTGCTCCGCGTTGCGCCACAGCAGCGCAAAGTTGCCGTCGTTGAATCCGGCCGATTCTGCCTTGAAGTCC
>DASWHH010000341.1:0-4572 GCA_036398295.1 bacterium | reverse complement strand
TGGTGCCAAGAAGCTTAATCTGTTCAATAGCGGCGCGTTTGGCGCCTTCACCAATGGAAAGCATAGAAATCACTGCCGCCACTCCGAAAATGACACCGAGAGTCGTCAACAAAGAACGCAGCTTATGGACCGAAATGCTCTTGATCCCGATTTGCAAGCTTTCATAGTAGCGCATAGAAAACTCACTGGTTAGCTGTAATTTGATTTTCAACCTCAAACGAAGGTACTCGAATACCGCCGCTGGATGAATCTGCCTTCGGAGGTCACTAATTCTCCTGTTCATGACTTGCCCCCTGTTTATTTCCCCCGTTCGGCTGCCTCCCGCCAATTAGTTCATTCCCTTTCCGTTTGGCTCATCTACGAAAAGGTCCACCAATTGCTCTTTCTTCGTGCCCGTGAGCTCGCGAACAATCCGCCCATCCTGCATATGGATCAGTCGCCCGGCCCACTTGGCCTTGGAGACTTCGTGCGTAACCAACAAAATGGTCGTGCCCTGTTCATTGAGATCCTTCAGAATTTCCATGATCTCGTGGCCGGTTCTGGTGTCAAGATTGCCAGTAGGCTCGTCTGCCAAAATGATATCGGGATTGGTCACCAACGCGCGGGAAATGGCGACCCGTTGATTCTCGCCGCCGGATAGCTCATTGGGGCGATGCTTGGCGCGGTGGCCCAATCCCACTGCATCCAGCATTTGCATACAAAGAGTCTCGCGCTGGGAGCGCTCCATCCCCATGTAAATCAAAGGGACCTCCACATTTTCCAGGATATTGAGCTGGGGGATGAGATTGAAACTCTGGAAGACAAAGCCGACCTTGCGATTGCGCAATCGCGACAGCTCGTCATCCGCGAGCCGCTCAACCGCAGTGCCATCCAGCCAGTAGCTGCCAGAGGAAGGGCGATCCAGGCAACCCAAAAGATGCATCAGCGTGGATTTGCCCGATCCGGACGGTCCCATGATGGCCACGAATTCTCCGCGCTCGACCGCCAATGAGACGCCGCGTAGAGCCGGCACTTCAGTTTCGCCCATCATATAATTTCTGGTCAAATCTTTTATTTCAACGAGCATAACTCTTCTCCACGGTTTCAAGAAGTTGGCTGACCAAGTAATATCTCATCGCCCTCGAGCAAACCTTCTTTCACGATTACCACACGATCGTTGCTTTCGCCGAGAACAACTGGTTGGACTTCGACTTTGCTTCGTTTCGTCGTCACATGCCCTGCAAAATCAATCACGTAATTGAAGAACCCAACCGCCTTTATCGGTTCACTTTCAAATTTTTCCTCTCTTCTCACATATACCACGGGTTGGTCTTGTTCATCAAGAAAAACCGACTCAAGAGGAACATATAGTGCGCTGTCATGCTCAGTCACAACAATATCGACGGTGGCGGTGAGACCTGGTTTCAGGCGAACGTCACTGGCCAACACCTTGACCTCCACCTGAAAGATTTTCGCACTGGTCGGTCTGCCGGTAATGCGGCTGATCTTGCGTTTCGCCAGATCGGCAATGTTACTGATTTCGCCGTTGAAAACCGTGTCGGCATACGCGTCCAAGCGGATTTCTACAGTCTGACCAATCTTAACCCGCGACAAATCGACCTCGTTGATCTCGGCATCGACCATCATTGAAGAAATATCCGGCAAATACATCAGATCCATGCCCTCGAACGGTGTCATGCCGAGGCTGATTTTTTTCGCGTTTTCCGCATCTCCCAGGGTGGCATAGACCACCAACCCGGCGCTCGGGGCTACATAAACCCCTTCGCGCAATTTTCTTTCTTCCTGGGCGAGCGCTCTTTGGGCACGATCCACATTGGCACGCGCCGCATCGACGGAAGCCTGGAAAGACATGGTTTTGGATTTTAGCTCCATGTAAGCCAGGCGCGCCTGCTCGACCTCACTTTCCATGACGAATCCTTTTTTCGCCAGCTCCGGAAGAGATTCGTAATTTTTAAGCGCCGCTTCCTCTTTGGCCTTCTGCGCTTGCAGGTCGCTCTGCGTTTTGGACAACTCAGCTTTTGCTACCAGCAAACTCGATTTGGCCTCGCCGCTGGAAATCACATACTTTTCCGACGCCAAAATGATGAGCGTATCCCCTTCCTCCACCCATCGCCCTTCCGGAGCCATCCAAATGATCTGCTTGTCATTGACGGCACTAATGGTTACCTGATTTTGCGCACGCAGCTCCCCCACCTCTGTGATTTTTATGGTGACGGGGCCCTGCTTGACTTGGGTGAGCGGTATGTTCGCACTTTCGCCATCTGCAAAAAACGTCGCGCCAACGAATAGGCTGACCGCGGTCATGGACGCCAGGATCATCACTGATTTCCGTCTCAGAAACCTACCCTTGTTAATGAGCCGATAAAAAGACTTTTTCATTTAATTCACCTCCATTTTAGCTTTAATCTTACAGTATTAAATCAAAGGATCTTACATTAAAATCAGATGATCGATCCATCCACGCTTGAGATGATTGCCTCATTGCACCGGTAGTCCGGTCAGGCTTTCCAATAACGCCAGTTGCGTATGATATTCGACCAATTTGCGAAGGTAGCGGTCCTTCGCCTCCAACGATGCCTCTTGAGCATCGGTGATGTCGAGGTTGGAAGCCCGCCCGAGATTGTACATCGCCATAGCGACCGAGATCTTCTCTTCCGCCACTTCGACACTACGTTTTAGGGCGTTGATTTCTTCCGCGCTGCTGTAAACAGTGCGGACGATTTCAAGAATCCCCAACTCAATTTGACGTTGCAGATTGACGAGCCGGTCTTGTTCCTGCGAGAGCGTAATCCGGGCATTTTGCACATTGGCAGATGCTTCACGATTAAGGAACGGATAGCTTAGAAGAATCCTTGCCAGCCAACCGTTCTGTGATAGGTTCTTGCCTTGATCGGTATTCTGATCGTACCTGCCGGTGTACTCGGCAATCAAATCGAGCCGGGGCAACAGCGCATTTTTGGCCACGTTGAGATCCAGCTGACTTCGAGGAATTGCGATATGCTGGCCTTGAATCAAAGGGTTGGTCTCCAGTGCGCTGCGGATTAAAACCGCTTCATCAAGATAGAGCGGCGAAAAGCTGAGCTTCGTTTCCTGCAACTCAATGGGTGTCTGGAGGGGCAGCCCCATAACCTCTTTAAGCAGATCGAGCGCAATCTGAGAGTCGGTCTGGCTCTTGATGAGGGCGGCCCGATCCTGGGCAAGCCGAATTTCCGCGCTTAGAATATCGAGACGCGTTGCCAGCTTTGCCTGCACGCGTGACTCCGCTGCCTTGACCAGCGTCGAATCTCTCTGGATAGCAGCCCAATGGACCTCAATCAGCTCGCGCTCAAGCAGCGTGTTATAGAACGCGCTCTTGACTGCGAAAATCGTCTCCAATTTGGCATTGAAAATATTCTTTTCCTGAATTTGCCAATCATATCCGGCACGGTTTATCGAACTGCGGGCTATCAAGGGCCAGCCATCACGCAACAACGGCTGGGTTATACTAAAACTGTAAACCTGATTTTTGGTCCTGTCCGGACGCGCTCCGAAAATGTCCGGAGAATTGACATCCCGCCGCAAATCGCTGGTAATCTGAAGCGTGGCGCCGGTCGGCAAGTATTGTTGAATTCCACCGACAAAAGACTGGTTGTCGAATTTGTTGTTGACCGGTGCAGTGGGATCGCTCAAGTCGGACGGTCTTTTCTCCAAGGTATTTTCAATTGTGCTGTCAAAGGTAAAAACTGGATAAAATTTTCCCGAGCTTCCGGTGTAAGTGGCCTCGGCTTTGGCGAGCTCTCCTTTGGCCAGTTGCAATGGGATATTTTTGCTAAGAGCGATGCGGATACAGTCGTCGAGCGTCAGCGGTCTTTTGACCACGTCATTTATCTCACCTTCACTCAGGAGTTTCTGACGCAATGCAGGATACGCCTGTGCGGCACCAGGAAAAACAGTCTCGTGGGAGCCATTGGCATCTTTCTCGACTTCCGCAGTCCGCCCAGAGGAATCAACCATGGTTGTGGGGGTGCCGGTGGTATCGGTCCCTTCGACCTCCGCTACCGGGGACGGTTCTGCTTCGACAGGGGCTTTGGAGAAAGGGTTGCCGAATAGAAAAGTCATGCCGGCACGCATGGTTAGAAAGCCATCACTCATGCCGCCACGGATCCCGTTGTCAAGATCATCATCGGTAGTAAATTTGTAATGGGTGCCAAAATCAACCAGCAGGCGCTGACTGATACCGAACCGCAGCCCACCCCCACCCACGAAAGCCGTCGAAGTGGAGCGGCCGGCCTGGGCGCCAGCGCCACCAACCCCATAATTAAAAGCCCCGACCCCAACGGTGACATAGGGTCGAAAACCACCTGGTAGCAATTCCAGATCGAGCTTGAAATCTCCATAAAAGAGCTTATTGGTCAGCAACGTATAACCGGCCACCCCGCGATTGAAGTAGTAGGGGATTTGATTGTAGCCTGCGGTTATTGTTACCCCGACTCCATTTGATAAGCGATAGGTGAGAGAGCCATCGCCACCAAAACCGAATCTCGGGGTCTCTACCGAACGGTCCCCATAAAGTTTCTGGGCCCCAAATCCCAG